>USGH01000043.1 GCA_900554225.1 uncultured Eubacteriales bacterium
GGCGTGCATCGTCTGGTTCGCGTGTCTCCCTTTGACGCATCCGGCAGACGGCATACCTCGTTCGCATCCGTGGAAGTCATGCCGGAATTTGACGACGACAATTCCATCGAGATCAAGGATGAGGACCTGGAGATCACGGCACATCGTTCCAGCGGTGCGGGCGGTCAGCACATCAACAAGACGGACTCCGCCATCCGGATCACACACATTCCTACCGGGATCGTCGTAGGCTGTCAGACAGAGCGCAGCCAGCTCCAGAACAAGGAAACTGCAATGAAAATGCTGAAATCCAAGCTCATGGAGATCAAGCAGCGCGAAAAGCTCGATAAGATCGACGACATCAAGGGCGTCAAGACAAACATCGAATGGGGCGCGCAGATCCGCTCCTACGTATTTATGCCGTACACCCTTGTCAAGGATACGCGCACCGGCTACGAAGACGGCAACATTCAGGCAGTCATGGACGGCGATCTGGACGGCTTCATCAACGCCTATCTGAAGATGAACGCCGGCAATAACAAGTGATGGAAAAGGAAGCGCACAAGCGGCAGGATTCCACTGTATTTGAGGGCATGACCTCGATCCGCGCCTGTATCCGCGCCATGGAGGAAGGACTGAACGACCGATGGATCGAACGGATATGCGTGGATCGGAATAAAGCGACAGTCAGATCCGGGGAGCTTGGGTATTTACGTGCGATGGGGGAGAAACACGGCTTTCCGGTGGAGCTTACCGATACTGCGGCACTGGATGCTATGACGCTCGGCACGTCCCATGGCGGTTTTGCCGCTGTATGCACCGCCCGCACGATCCTGCCGCTCACACCGGACGCGATTGTACCGGGACAGTTCGTCGCATGGATCGAGGGGATAGAGGATCCGTACAATTTCGGATACGCACTCCGTTCCCTGTACGCCTGCGGTGTCGATATGCTCGTGCTCTCGCCGCGCAATTGGATGAACGCTGCGGGAGTGGTCTGCCGATCGTCTGCCGGTGCTTCGGAGCTTTTGCCGATGTACATTGCCGAAAACGAAAATGTCACAGACTGGTTCCATGATAAAGGATACAAGGTCGCGTGCGCCGGGATCCGGGATTCCGTATCGTCCTTTGATGCAAAACTGACCAAACCCATTTTCCTGATCGTCGGCGGAGAAAAGCGCGGGATCTCCCGCAAGCTCCTCGATCGTGTGGATCTTATCGTGCGGATCGACTACGGCAGAGCATTCCGTGGTTCCCTGTCCGCCGCTTCCGCCTGTGCCATGCTTGCATACGAGGTACTGCGGCAGAATCGCGGTACGGAAGAATAACGGCAGATCAGAAAAAACGCGGAGTACTTCCCGAAAGAGACGTACTCCGCGCATTTTTATGCTCGCGGCTACTCGTTTTCGCTCAGATAGATTCCGACACGGCTATCGATATTCTTCGCGCATTCCTCCGCAGGGATCGCCCCGCCGAGATAGCGGCTTTCCTCTTCCTCCGCGATCGATGCGACCATACCATCGAAATCCCAGAAGGAGACAACCTCACCCTCCAGAATGGCAGTGACCCGGGCAATATCGTCCGCTGTGATGACGTAATGATCGCCCGCGCGACCGTTCAGCGTGCCGTTTTCATCGAGTGCGATCGTTTTGTCAAAGGTTTTGGTATCGCCGTCGTGGTAGAAGAACAGCTCATATCCGCAATACCGCACGAACCGTTCCTCCTGCAATGCACGCACGCTGTAGAAACCAGAGCGCAGCGCGTCGAACACGTACCTCTCCTGCACTGGGAACGACCGTGTGAGATAGGACTCGATAAATTCCCACGCGAGAGACGGTTCCGCGCAGTCCGAGCTGATCGCAAGGTGGCTGTCGGGACGGAGATTTACACCGTGTTTATCCTCTGCCGGATAGCCGATGCACGTAATGTCGCGGGTGCCGAATACGTGCGCGAGACGGTAATAGCCGTACATCGTACCAATAAGCTCCTCCAACTTGATTTTGCCGTTCCAGTACAGGTTTTCGCCGCCTTCCGTCACCTCGAGCTGATCCTCGGAGGAAAGCTCTCCGGCAAAAAGCGCGTCGTAATTGTTCGTAGCATGGGTCATGTACGTCTGCCCGGTTTCCGGCAGGGTCTGTAAAAACGTGAGATAGCGCAAAAACAGCGGATCGTTGAACGCTGCTTTTCCGTTCCGAATAAACGACCGATACTGGTTCTGACCAAAGAGCATATTGGTGTAGTTTTTCCGGCTTAACTCCTCCATGAGATGTTCGCCGTCCGTGAGACCGTCGCAGAAATCGAGAAATTCTGCAAGATCCCACCCGGTTCTGCCATCCAGCACGTCGGACCTGCCTACCAGTCCATTCAACCGGAACGATCGAAAGATACCGTATAGCTTGCCGTCGTCCGATTCCATGTAATCCCGCACACTGTGGTAGAGCGAATCCTTCTGCACCTCACCGTTCATGAGCGGATACAGGTCGACGAGATACCCTGGCAGTCTTTTTGTGAGCGTTTTGAGATCGTTTCCGGACAGAACGAGAATATCCGCCTTGACGACTCTGGCGGTCAGATCGGTTTTGAAGCGGTCGTAGCCTGCCAGAAAGTTCTCTTTTGTGCGGTATTTGCTGTAATCCGTGACCAGGATCCGCGCATTTTCATGGGTGCCGTGAAACCGGGCGACCTCCGCTTTGATGTCTTCAGAAATATCCATACCGACAAGGTGCAGCACCGTCGCCTGGGTGAGATCGATATCCTCCGATGGACGATAAAGCCGCAGGGTGGACGCGCTGCCGTCCATGGTGAGGATCGCCATATGCGGTCTGTCATTTTTACCGCGGAAGAACAGATCCACCCCGCGCACGCTACCCGTAATCCCGGACTGCAGGAGATCCGCCACCGGTTCACATATGAGCTTTTCCGGATCCGCGTCCTCGGCGAGACGATAACGGTATACCATATCGTCCTTGTAGAAATAGAAATACCCGCCATAACAGTCGATCGGCGTACCCTCGTACCAGGCGTTCGCTCCGTTCATATAAGCAGGCGTCGCGTATTCCCGCACGATGGCGTGGTCGCGGATCTCGGCGATCGTCAGTCCAGCTCCGGTGCTATAAGTGACGTAATATCCCTCATGCGCGGAGATGATCCCGACGCTGTCCCCGGGCAGCTCAAGCGTGGCGATCATGGTCAGCGTGTCATCATAAAACGCGAGCTTTTTGCCCCAGAGCATGGCGATCTCGTCCTCTGCGGCGACAATCGGCAGCGCGCCAATGGCAAACGGACTGTTTGTGGACAAAGACGGCTTGTCGGCCCCCCCATCGGGACGGATCCCGTCAAGGGAAACCTCCGCGAGCACCGCGCCTGTGAGATCGAACCAACGGAATCGGTTCTCGCCGTTTTCAAAAGGGATCGCAAACAGTCCTCTCTCTGTCAGGGTCTGTCCGTTGACACTTTGCAGTGCAAGCGGGATCGCCTCGGACGCGCCGCCGTTTTCATCCATGACGATATAGTAGGACTTTTCTTCATAAGCATCTGCGGTTTTGTCGTAGAAGTACGCCTCTCGATTGTCCTCACGGGAAAACACATAGTATTTCCCGTCCGCAAACACGACGTTCGATGGGATGGCATCCATACTCTTTACAAGCGGCTCATCCGTCACCTGGGTATAGAGGTTTTGCAGAATGTTCTCATCCGCCGCTGTGTTTTTCCGACAGGCGGTAAGCGGGATGAGCATGGTCAGGGCTAAGAAAAAACAAAGAATCTTTCGCATACATGGTTCTCCTCTCTGATTTACAAGATTCTACTATCTTTATAAGCAACAGGAAAACGTAAAACCCTGCGGTTTACGAAAGATTCTTTTTATAGGACGGTTTTCCGTGCGGAAATGTCGCTTCTTTATCGGTAGGAATGTACCACCTTTTCTCTTTAAAACGAGGTCTTCTTTCTGTATCAGAAGGAACCGCTGGATCCGCCGTGCGTTTCACCAGAGGAAGAGGTGTGGGTAGTGGACGGCCCGTCATGATCCTCGTTCTCCTGCGCGCGTTTGGTGCGGTTTACGGTACGATAGAGGAAAATGTCCCGTGTGTCTGTGATGCGCAGGGAGTCCCTGTCCACGTAGTCCGCGGCGCCGGATTTCTGCTGCACGGTACGGAGCTTCGCCTTCATAATACCCATCGGGATCATGGAGAGCAGGAAACCGACGAGCAGGGCGATCGGGATGTACCGTGCCGTGATCTCAAGCCGTCTGCCAACCGAAACCGGCTCGTAGGAATCATAATCCTCGTCGTAGAAATCTTGATCCCCGTCATAGGAATCCGATTGGTTAAAATAGTCGCTCGGCTTTTGTCCCGTTCTCTCCGCGTATAGATAGTCGCAGCCCTCCGCATAGGCAAGGAACGCGCTCTCGTAATCGCCATTCGATAGATAGGAGAGAAACTGCTCCTGCAAATATTCGTTGCCCTTGTCCGTCACATACTGGATCGCCAATCCATGCGTGGAGAGTGCCCATTTGCGCTCCTCCATGGCAACAACAAACAAAATGCCGTCCTTGTTTTCCCCGGTGCCATATCCGTATGCATCGAACAGATCATCGGCATAGGCAACAATATCGTCATAGCCGTCCGCCGCGATGCTGTTTACCACGGCTATGGAGGTATCCACCTGGAAGCGGTCGCTTACAACATTGAGTGCTTCAAGAACCGTATTGTACTCATCCGCAGACAGCACACCATATTCGTCGTACAATCTGCCAAGCGACTCTGTCTCGGCAAAGCATACGCCGGTCATGAGAAAGACAAGCGTGATCATGGTCAGCGCAGTGGCAATGATGCGTTTCATATTTCGTCCCCTCCCTTACACCGACTGAACAATAAAGAGGACAAGCAGCGAAATCAGCGCAAAAATACCCGTGTAGAGGAGCTTATATTTCCAATACGCGCCCTTGTCCATCGGCAGATTTCCGATGAATTTTCCGGTCTGTCCGTTCATGGCAAACTGATAATTCTGTCCGTTCCAGCTTGTATTGAGGATCCATGCCGGCAAAAGCACGTACCGTACACGGCCGTTCTGGAACCGTATGCTCGACGATTCCAGCGTAACGGAGGAGTATTCGCTGCACGTTTCCTGTCGGATCACTCTTTCCGTCGTCTGCCGGATCCGTTCATTGGCACGCTCGATGCAGTCCTCCTTTGGCACGTCGTATTTGTCCGCAAGATACCCCGCGAGATACGCCGTCTGGAAATCGACCGCCTCGGTGAGGTCATACGGCTCCAGGGATTCCGTCAGATCGTTCGGAATCTTGGACGCACCGTCAACGGGAATCCCGGTGTACGCCAGAGAACCGCCGCGCACTACGGAATAATACTCCGTTTCGGTATAGTCGTACTCATTATCCGACCACGCATGTACCCTTGTCCCCTTGAAACGGAGATGCGCGTCCGCTTCGGTATCAAAGAGCCAGAATGGGATATAGACACCGCGGATCTCATCGATATGGTTCTGGCTTTGGAACACACGCGGCAGGAGCTTCTTGCCGGTCAGATGACGCTGCAATGCCTCCTTTGCCGCATTTTTGTCCAGCTTGAACGGCACCACCAGATCCGGGCGCAGATCTCCCGCGAAGGTACCGACCATCACAACAGGATTGCCGCAGTACGGACAGCTCAACGCCCCGGCATTCTCGTCCGCCAGGATCTCTCCGCCGCAGGATTTACACGCGTAAACACGCATTCCGTCCGTTTCACCCGCCTGCCACTGCGTACCGCCGGAGGTATCCCAGTGCATGGCGTCTTTCCCGTCCTCGTTCAGGGCAGCATCCATATCCCGCAGTGCGTCCATCTCAAATTCGGTATCGCAATACGGGCATTTCATCTTCTGCGCACCAGGATCAAATGCGATCGCACCGCCGCAGTTTGGGCATTTGTATGTCAGTTGCTTGTCCAAATCTCTATCCTCCTACTCAGAACGGAAATACCTCCGCCCGACGAAAACGCAGAAAATGCCGCCGGACAGAGGTACCGTGTTCTATCGATTATTTTACGTCCGCATCGTTGAAGGGATCGCCGCATTCCGGGCAGAATTTCGGCGGATGTGCCGGATCCTCCGGTTCCCAGCCGCACTTGTCACAGCGATACAGCTTTTCGCCGGTCGGCTTCTTTGCACCGCATTCGGAGCAGAACTTCCCCTTGTTGATCGCGCCGCAGGAGCATTTCCAACCCTCTTCCGGCTTTTTCGCACCGCATTCCGGGCAGAATTTTCCCGTAGCGGTCGCCCCGCAGGAGCATTTCCAACCACCCGCAGCCTGTGCCGGAGCCGGATTCTGTGCCGCCTGCTGTGCTGCCTGCTGCTGACCCATGGCAAAAAGATTCTGTGCGTTCATGCCGCCTGCGTTCTGTGCCATATTCATGCCCATGAAGCCGACTGCCGCACCGCCCGCGTTACCTGCTGCCGTTTTCATGGCATCCGCCTGCGCACCGACTAGGGTAGCCGCCGCCATGGTGGGGTCACGGTACATTGCCGACTTCTGCGCGTCCTTGATGATCTGTGCATCCTCGTCCGGCAGGCTCACGGAGCCAAGTGCCACACTGACGACCCGGATGCCTCTCGTCTTGCCCCATTTTTCGGACAGAACCTCGTTCATCGCCGCTTCCAGCTCGGTATTGTGAGAGACCAGCTGATTCGGGCGCAATTCCATATCGGACAGCTTACCGAATGCCGGCTGCAATGCGCTGATAAATTCCGCTTTCAATGTGCTGTCCAGCTCGGAACGGTCGTATGTATTTGCCACGTTGCCGCAGACATGGGTATAGAACAGAAGCGGATCCGCGATTTTATAGGAATACACACCGTTGCACCGAACGGATACGTCGATGTCCAGCTGGATCCGGGAATCCACCACGCGAAACGGAATCGGCGTTGCGGTACCGAATTTGTTGTCAAGGATCTCCTTGGTGTTGAAGTAGTAAACGCGCTGATCCTTGCCTGTGTCGCCGCCGTAGGTGAAACGCTTGCCGATCGTTTTGAACGTAGCCTAGATCGATTCGCCGAGACTGCCTGCGAAAATGGACGGTTCCGTAGAGGTATCGTAGGTGAATTCTCCGGGCTCCGCGCAGACCTCTACCACCTTGCCCTGCTCCACGATGATCATACACTGACCGTCTGCGACCGCGATTCCGGAGCCGTTGGAGATGATGTTGTCCTCGCCTCTCGTGTTGGAGGAACGACCGGACGTCCGCTTTCTGCCCTTCACGACGAGCACATCGTTGTCGATCGCGTCACAGTAGAAAAATTCCTTCCACTGATCGGCAAGAACACCGCCGACCGCGCCAAGTCCCGCTCTGATAAGTCCCATACTTCTGATATCTCCCTTCCATTTCACAGCGCAGATTTGCTGAGTCTCCGCCTGTACATCCGTCTTTTTCAATGGTATTATAGCATATTCCCCCTGCAAAAACAAGCCATATTACGGAGTTTTTCACGAAATCTCATGAATTTCTAACCTGCTCCTGTATCCGCGCAACAAAACGGCTTGTATTTCCGGATGGCATATGCTATAATAGGAATACGGCATAATCGCCTGTGACACCATGGACAGAATCGGAAAGGACAAACAAGCTATGGAATTATGGCAGAAATATCAATTACCGAAATCCTCCCGCACCAAGGAAGGCATTGAATGGAGCATGAACTACGCATACAACGCGCCGGACGACAGCTCTCCGCGTGTATTTCTCATCGGCGACTCGATCTGCTACGGCTATCAGGACGCGGTGCGGAAAAATCTGGAGGGCAGAGTCAATGTGACCTACTGGGCATCCTCCAAATGCGTGACCGACCCCATGTATCTGCGTCACCTCGATTTCTTCATGGATCAGAATAAATACGATCTCATTACCTTCAACAACGGGCTCCACTCTCTCCATACCGATCACGCGGAGTGGGAAGCGGCATACCGCAATGTGGTCGATTATCTGCACGCAAAGGCACCGAACGCCAAAATCTCCATCACGCTCTGTACACCCTTGCAGGAAGAACCGTACAACTCCATTGCCGTCTCGCTCAACGCGTACGAGAAGAAATTGGCGGCGGAATACGGCTATCCGCTTCTCGATCTCTATACGCCGATGGATCCCCTCGACCGAAACGTCTACTGGGCGGATCTCTATCATTTCAAAGCAGAGGCGGTGGCGATCCAGGCGAGAGTGATCGCGGATCATGTGCTCGACAGACTGGAAACCGCGTCGGACAGCGTATCCCACGCTTCTACGGCAACCGGTCCTTCCGGCAGAATCGACTGACAAAGGACAGAAAGGATCATCGCTATGTACGATAACGGCAGGCTCTATCTCGGAATGACAGACAACGACGGCAAATCGGAACGGGTATATCTCTCGCTCTCCCATGCCAATCGGCACGGACTGATCGCGGGCGCATCCGGTACCGGAAAAACGATTACGATGAAGGTCATGGCGGAATCGTTCTCCGCCGCCGGTGTTCCGGTCTTTCTCTGCGACGTAAAGGGGGATGTGTCCGGTATTTGCGCACCCGGAGAGGAAAGTGCCGGTATGCAGAAGCGGATCGATCGGTTTGGGATCCGGGACACGTTCCGTTATCGCGCGTATCCTACGGTTTTTTATGATCTCTACGGCAAAAAAGGGCATCCGGTGCGCGCGACCATTTCCGATATTGGTCCCTCCCTCCTTGCACAGATTCTCGGACTGACGGAGATTCAGGAGAGCGTATTGAACGCGGTATTCCGGATCGCGGACGATCATGACCTGACGCTGATCGATATGAAGGATCTGCGCGCGGTACTCCGCTATGTGACCGAACATCGGACGGAATATACCGCACAGTACGGCAACATGGCCCCGCAAAGTCTCGGCGCGATCACCCGTGCGCTGCTGCCGCTGGAAAACGACGGTGGAGATTTGTTTTTCGGCGAACCGGCACTCGATATCCACGACTGGCTCCGTACCGCGCCGGATGGACGGGGGTACGTCAATGTGCTGCACTGTACAGAGCTCATCCATTCTCCCAGGCTGTATGCGGCATTTCTTTTGTGGATGCTTGCGGAATTGTTTGAGGTGCTGCCGGAGGTGGGAGATCTCGACAAACCGCGTCTTGTGTTCTTCTTTGACGAAGCGCACACCCTTTTCACGGATGCGCCCAAGGCACTCGTGACCCGGATCGAACAGACCGTCAAGCTGATTCGCTCCAAGGGCGTCGGAATCTATTTTGTCACACAATCGCCGTCCGATATACCGGATCCGGTACTGGCGCAGCTCTCCAACCGGGTACAGCATGCGCTTCGTGCCTATACACCGGCAGAGCAAAAGGCGGTACGCGCGGCGGCACAGTCCTTCCGGCCCAATCCGGCATTCCGCGCTGAGGACGAAATTCTGCGTCTCGGCACGGGGATCGCGCTGACCTCTTTTCTCGACGACGACGGGATTCCGCAGATGGTCGAAAGGACGGCAATTCTCTGTCCGGAAAGCCGTATGGCACCGGCAAGCGACACAGAAATAGCAGATTGCTTACGCGCTTCCCCGGTTCTTGGCAAGTATGACCGCGCGGTGGACAATGTGAGTGCCTATGAGCTGCTTGAAAAGCAGACAAAGGAGGACGCAGAACGGGCTGCTTTGGAGGCGGAACGAGCGGCCCTGGAAGCGGAAAAGGAAAAGCTCCAAAAGGAAAAGGAGAAAGCGGAGGCTGCCGCCGCGAAAAAGGCCGAGCGTGAGGAGGAGAAAAGACGCGCGGCAAAGGAACGGCAGGCAGAACGGCGCAAGAGCAAGATCGAATCCCAGCTTATCCAGGCCGGCGGTCAGGTACTCAAACGAGGTCTTCTCGGGATTCTGAAGCGGAAATAGGACCATCGATCCGGGCAGATCACTGCTGACGCTTTTCCGGATCACAGCAGAGCTTCTCGTGCGAACAAAGTCCAAGAATACACAACGGTATCCCAAAACAGGGGAATGCTTTGCCTGGCATGGAGCGTTCCCCTGTTTGCTTTCTTTCCATTTCCGAAAATCCAAAAAAAATCCGTATTTCTTGCCGAATCAAATCCAGTTTACGCGACTGTATAGGTGAACCGGTTCTATCCTATGAAGCCGGTTCGTGGAGGTATTGTTAACATGCAGCTCAAAGAGCCTGACAAAATGATGAAAGCACTGTTCGCGGCGGCCCTACGCTTGTCCGGCAGCTGGCAGGACGCGGAAGAGCTGACCTCGGAGGTACTGTTGGCAGCGGTCGCGTATCCCGGTACAGTGGAAAATCCGTCCGCGTGGCTGTACACCGTTCTGCGCCGCCGGTTTTACGATCGTCTGCGGCAAAAATACAGACACGCAGCCGTCTCGCTGGATACGGTTCCAGAACCGTCGTGGGAGCCGTTTGCAGATACTGCCGAACGCCCGGAGGAAGCGGAAATCCGCCGGGAGGTGGCGTATCTCTCCGACAGACTGCGGGAGGTAATCGTCCGCCACTATTTTTACGGAGAAAAGGTGCGCGATATTGCCGCAGAACTGGCTTTGCCCGCGGGAAGTGTCATGCGCCGCTTATCCGAAGGGCGCGAACAGCTGCGGAAAGGATTGGAGAATATGGAATCGTACACGAAACAAAGCTATGCACCGGAGAGACTCGATGTATCCTGCAGCGGTATCCCTGGACTGCACGAGGAGCCGTGGTCTCTTGTGGCGGATGACCTGCTGCGGCAGAACATCTGCATTGCCGCCTACAACACGCCTGTCACACCGGTGGAGATCGCGCGGATGCTGGGAATCCCTGCCGCCTATGTGGAGGACGCCTGCGAACGGCTGTTGCGCGGAGAACTGCTGAACCGCCGTGGAAACCGGGTATACACCGATTTCGCAATCACGACGCCGGAGGAAATGCTGCATCGCGCCAAACAGACGGCACAGCTTCTTTCCCCACATTTTTCCACCTTATGGGAACCCATCGGACGGAACCTGGAGACGGCGCGCACCTTACCGGCTCTGGCAGGGCTTGCGGAAGCGGAAAGGGAAAAATGTATATTGTATGCGGCGTTTGAGATTTTATCCACCGGCGTATACCGGACACTGCACCAGCTCATTCCGTGTGAGGATGTCTTTCCACAGCGTCCGGATGGCGGCAGTTGGATCGCACACGGTATGCGGTATGGCAGAAACACGGACAACACCGTTTTTACGGAGCTATCGCATTGGTGCTATGGCGGAAGACGGGAGGCGCAGTTTTCGGATATTCTCGGTGTACGCGCCATCCGTCTGTATGTATACGATGCGCCGCCGGAACAGAATCGGTATCAGCGCGGTCCGGTACCGGTGACGGATGAGGAGGTTTGTATGGTAGTATACCTCCTGCACGCCGGGATTCCGCCCCAGGCCGTCGCTGCCGATCCCCTGCCCTTGCGTGCGATCCCCCATCTTGCCGACTGTGGAATCCTCCGATACGAAAACGACCGTCCTGCAGTAGCGATTCCGGTACTGTCCGGCACAGAATATTCCGTGCTTATGGAAATCTGTCAGAATGGTGCCGCAGAATTTGCGAACGTTCTGGAGACGGTGCTGTCCGATCGCCTCCCGGCACTTGCAATCCCCCTGCCCGCACATCTCACAGATCGGATCGCACCTGTCCGCCGATACGCATTTTCCCATATCCCTGTCGTTCTGCTGCGGGAAGCATATGCAAGAGGAGTATTCGCACTATCCGACGGCAATGTGCCAATGCTGCTTGTTGTGGAAAAATAGAAATCCACCATCCAAAAATACCGCCTGTTCCGTTTTTCTGTGAAACAGGCGGTATTTTGATTCCCATTGCAGATATTTCAGAGAAGCGGCAGGACGTGCTTTTCCAGGTAATCGTATGCCTCTTTGGTGCAGTCGGTGAACGGTCTGCGGCAGGTACCGTCGCCGATGCCCATACACTTTAGGATCGCCTTGACACACGGAATCCCGCCGAATTTGCCAAATACGTCGATCGGTTGGTTCACGATATGCTGGATCTTTCTTGCTTCCTCGATCTTCCCCTGATGGAACAGATCGTACATCGCGAGGTACTTGTCCGCCATGTAGTTGTACGTCGAGCCGATCCCGCCGGATGCGCCTGCGATCATGCCGCAGAGAAACATCTCGTCAAAGCCGTTGAACAGGATCTTGTCCGGGTACGCACGACGCAGCTGCTCCATCTGGTAATAATCGTTTGAGGTATGCTTGATCCCAACAAAACGATCGTCGTCGAGAAGCTCTATAAGCTGGCCGCCGCTCATGCTCACGCCGGAGAAAAGCGGGATATTGTACGGGAAGATCGGCAGACTGACGGCGTCACGGATGGAACGATAGTAGCCGAGGACCTCCGCAAAGCTGAACTTATAATAAAACGGTGCCACTGCGGATACTGCATCATATCCCAATTTCTCCGCATATTTTGCCAGAGACTGCGCCTCTCGCGGGTTTGTGGAGCCGCACTGGACAATCAGGTTTACCCGGTTGCCGACGATCTCCCTGGTCAGCCGCATAAGGTATCGCCGCTCCGCCTCAGACAGGAGAAATACCTCCGCGGTACTGCCGCATACATAAAAGCCGTGTACGCCTTTTTGGATATTCCACTCGATAAGTGCAGATAGTGCCTGTTCGTCAATGGCGTCTCCGCCGACAAAGGGAGTAACAAGCGCGGGATAAATGCCGGAAAAATCCTTCATATGCCATGTTTCCTTTCGTTTTATATCTGTAGACGGAGTCCCATCCACAGTATACCATAAATACACTCGAAAGTCCACACCCATCTGCCCGTTTTCTGCCAAATTTCACAGCACTGCCATCTTTTTCCCAGATCTTAAGAATTGCTGACGAAATTCCACTTGCACGCCACGCGCTTCTGTGGTACAATAAGGTGATTATACAATAGGGAGGATAATACTGCACACGATGAAATTGAAGCTGAACAACAAACGCACCCTCTTTGTCGGATTTGCGTTTTTTCTCATCTGCGCGGTCTGGCAGGCGTATGATGC
>USGH01000044.1 GCA_900554225.1 uncultured Eubacteriales bacterium
ACCGCACGCCGCTGTACCTCTCCGCCGTCATGGGCTATACGACCGGGGAGATCGCGTCGCTGCTGCATCTTCTGCCCGGTACCGCGCGGGTCCGGCTCAGTCGTGCGCGGGAGAAGATGGCACAGCTATTACAGGAAACGGAAAACACCAAAGGAGGGAGCATTCTATGAAGCTTGATGTTTCGAATATCACAGCGCCGGAGCGGCTGAAAGCGGAGACGGTCGCCAAAATGGAGCGGCTGGCGCATACGGGAAAGGCACGCGTAACCAGACGGATCGTCGTCTGCGCGGCGGCACTCGCGGCTGTGTTTGTCCTCGTCTCGGCGGGTACGCGCGTCTTTGACTATCTGGCGTACGTGCCGGGTCATGGGATCGCCACCGTATCGCGCGAGGGCGTGTATACCCTGGAGCGGGTGGCGAAAATCGGCTCGTACACCATCGACGGCGTGTCCTTTGTCCCCGGCGACGAGGGTACCGCGGTGACGGTGACGACCGATAAGCCGACCTATCGCAGGGACAACGAGATCGTGCGCGATACGATGACCCTGACTGCCCCGGACGGCACCGCAGTCACGCTGACGTTTGCAAAGGGGACGGATACGGATTCCACATATACGGGTACCATCACGGGGGATACCCGTTCATTCGCCGGAGAACTCACCCTGTCGTGGCTCGGGTCGGAGACCGTCCTCTCGGTGATCCCGCTCGACAGCTCTCCCTACGCGGACTGCACATACCCGATCTGCGACGGACTGACGCTCGTGGCGTTCCCGACCGCCGAGGGCTCCAGACGGATCGTGTACGGCGTGGAGCTGGATCCGGAAAGCGAGAATTTCGCATACTGGGCATCCGTATCCGGGAACATCTCCGCCGTCCCCAGCCTGACCGCCATCGACAGCGCGGGGAACGAATACACAGCACACAGCTATACCGCCTTCTATTCCGGTGCGCTGGAGGACTATTTCGGCATCGGACTCCATTACGCATGGCTCGATACCGTGCCGGAGAATCCCATTGCTGCGATCCGCGTGGACAGTCTGCGCCTGAAATTCCAGCGGATCGACCCGACCACACGCACACCTGTGACGGTCACGGTGCCGGAGAACGGAGAGACGGTGGAGACGGATATTCTCCTCGTCGCGGATCACGGCATTCTGGCGGCGGTACATTCCCTCTCGGGCGGGATCGACGCCGACGGCAAGCCGGAGCTTACGCTCGAGGGCACATACCCGACGCTTGCCTTTGACGAATCGGCGACGGGGGAGATACTGCTGTGGTTCGCCTATGCCGCGGCGGACACCGATCCCGAAAACCCACGGGTCTACGGCGGCGGCGCGTGGTACAATTCCGCCGACGGCACCACAGGCTATCACATTCGCCTGCATGAGGAGGGACGGGACGATACGCTCCCCGTGACCTACGGCGACAACGTAAACGTATACCTCACCGGCGTCGAGATAGAGCTGTCCGGGGATTGGGGGATCGTGTATACGCCTGCGGAAAAATAAAGCATACCAACCCTGCGGGGGATGGCTCACACGGAGTCGTCCCCCGGCTTTCTGTCTGCACGCACCCGGTTCTCCTCAGCTTTGGAGCGATGCCTCCTCCTTTTCATATCCCCCCGCAAAAAATCCCGGAAGAATTTGCGGTTTTTCTATTGCATTTTCCGGGAAGCTGTGGTATACTATACACATAGTATGGTATACTATATTTTGAATAGTATGAAGGATGAGAGTGGCTGCGCAGATAACGCTTCCACTCTCTTATTGTTGCAGACAGAAAGGCAGTCATGAATCAGAACATCACTCCACGCAGTCCGAAAAAACGCTCCGTCGCCGATGTGGTCTGGGACCTCGCTTCCCCCGTCGCCGAGGAGCTGGGTTATATCCTCTGGGACGTCGATTTCTCCAAAGAGGGCGCGGATCTCGTACTCCATATCGTTATCGACTCCGAACGCGCGGGCGGTATCGGGATCGAGGACTGCGAGGCTATGTCCGGTCGGATGAGCACACTGCTCGATGAAAACGATCCCATCGAGGACGCGTATATCCTCTCCATCTCCTCCCCCGGCGTCGAACGAACCCTCACCCGCCCTGCCCATTTCGCAAGATTCCTCGGTCAGCGCGTCACCGCGAAGCTCTATACCCCCGTCAATGGCGTGCGTATCTATGAAGGACTTCTCGTGTCCCGCGATGAGAACGGCGACGTGACCCTGGATCTCGGCGATTCTACCGTTACCCTGCCGAAGAAATCCATCTCCAAAATCGATACCTGGTACGATTGGGCAAACGATAAGCCGGAGAAAGCAGACCCCAATACGGAAACAGAAGCTACAGAAACCACTACGGAAGAATAATATAAAGCCGGAAACGCAAGCAGAACAGTAAGGGAACACCCCCCCACCCCAGCAATCGGCAAGTCCTCCACAGAGAGCCGGATTCTCCACAAAAAAATCCCCCTCCCTCCCCGTAGAGAGAAGCTGCCTCCGTCCTAACGACCGCACTCCCTCCCCGTAGAAGGCGGATCACGGAATTTAGCAAGCTAAATTCGGTGAGCCGCTCGCGAACGATCTACATAGGGAACGGACCAATCCAAATTGGTGCGCAATCGGACTTGCACAAACTCCACCCATATCCATCCCCCTCATAAAAGTTTTGCTGGAGCTGGAACGAACAAGTTCGTTCTCAAAAGCGACCGTTCCCCTCGTTCCCCTCGTTCCCCCGTTCCCCTCGTTCTCCCGCATCCCCCCGCATCTCCGTCAGATGATGTGCGCCGTCTTCCCAACCAGCAGATCGTGCCAAACCGGGGAGAAGCCGCGGAGGTATTCGACCACCTGCGGAACGATCTCGGCAATCGCGCGCGCATCGTCCATGGTGTTTTCCGTCGAGAGGGAAATGCGGAGCGAACCGTGCGCGATCTCGTGGGGTCTGCCCAGGGCGAGCAGCACATGACTCGGATCCAGAGAGCCGGACGTGCAGGCAGACCCGGACGACGCAGCAATGCCGTTCGCATCCAGCAGAAGCAGCAAGCCCTCGCCCTCAATGCCCTCAAAGCATAGATGCACGTGCCCCGGCAGACGCGTGACAGGATCGCCGTTCACAATCGAGCGCGGGATCTTCGCAAGCTCCGTTAAAAGATAGTCGCGCATTTCCGTGAGCTGCGCCGTGGCTGCCGCCCGATTTTCACACGCTTCCCGGAACGCCGCAGCAGCTCCCGCAATGGACGGTACGTTCTCCGTGCCCGCACGCTTCCCTCTCTCCTGCGCACCACCGTTGATCAGCGTGTATACCGGATTGCCGCGCCGCACGTACAATACACCGACACCCTTCGGCCCGTGGAACTTGTGCGCCGACAGGGACAGCATGTCGATGTGATCCCGCTCTACATCCAGATCCAGAATGCCGCCAGCCTGTACCGCGTCCGTGTGGAAAACAACCTTCCGCTGGAGACATAGCTCCCCGATCTCGTGGATCGGCTGGATCGTCCCGATCTCGTTGTTCGCCGTCATGACCGTCACAAGCGCCGTGTCGTCCCGGATCGCCGCCGCAACATCCTCCACACGGATGATCCCGTTCTCCGGAATCGGCACGAGGGTGTATTCCGTACCCCATTCCTTGTGCAGCGCCTCCAGCGTGTGCAGGATCGCGTGATGCTCAAACGCCGTCGTCACCACGTGGTTCTTGCCCTTCTTCCGACCGTTCGCGACCGCTGTGCGCAGTGCCTGGTTGTCCGATTCGCTGCCGCCCGACGTGAAGTAGATCTCCCCCGGATTCGCGTGCAGATACTTCGCAAACGTCTCCCGCGCGTCCTCCAGTACCCGCTTCGCCTCCTGCCCCGTCGTGTGCAGACTCGACGGATTGCCCCACGTGTCCGCAATCGCCTCCGTCATCGCCCGTACCGCCGTGTCGCTCATCTTTGTTGTCGCCGCATTGTCCGCGTATATCCGATTCATATATCTGCCTCCCTGTATTGTACTCTCACTGTATAAATGGCTGCATCCGGTTGCAGTATAGCCCGAGATCGAAGTACCGCTGCAGCGCGTCCTCATCCCGTGCCATCGCGAGCCGCAATTCCTCCATAGCCGCTCTTGCCGGCTCCATATTCCCGACGCACCGTTCCGCACAGCACCGCGCCAGAATCCGGCAGTACCGCGCGTGGTGTACGAGCATCTGCCAACTCACGGATTCTGCCCGCCTGTCCGATACGATACGCTGCCGCGCATACGCCTCCATGTCGGTGAAAAGCGCGTCCGCGCCGTCGAAATCCTTCCGGTGCTCCGGACAGAGAAATCCGCCGCGGTCTCCCAGGAGATAGGCGAAATCGAACATATCCGACACCTTTTCGAGATATGCCGCCGCCCTTTCCCAGTCCCTGCCGTACGCGTGGGAGAAATAATCCCGTCGCAGCGCCTCATAATCGAGCGATGGATCAAAGAGGAGCATGCCGTACAGCCAGATGGGGAATCCGGTCGGGAAACCAAACCGCTGGGTCTGATCCTCGATGCTCCCACGGAGCCTGTGCCGCCCCATGCCTTGTATATCCGCCGCCACGCACCGGCTCAGCGCCATCATGCCCGGATCCCGGCAAATGGGGTTCCAGAAATGGTATTCGTAGACAAAGCAGTCGCCGGAAAAGACCTTCTGCCACGCCTCCAGATAGGCAAGGGCGGCGGGCATCCCGTGCGGCTGGACGAGGTGGTTTTTCACGTTCGGCTGAATCGCGGCGGGATCGGCGTCCACGTCGTAGGACTGCGTGTACGTGCGGGTGATGGGCGCGAACAAGAGCGTGAACCGTTTTTCGCTTTGCAGCCGCTCCGTCTCCGGCGCCCACGAAAGATCGTGGTAGGCGATGAACACAAGACGTGTATCCAGATCCCGCCGGGTCAGCTCCGCGTCGATCTCGTTCAGCAGAAGGATGTACCAGTCGCTGGTGGTCTTTTCCGCGCACGCCGGACATTCGCAGTGGTTGTTTGTGCCGTCGGCAAGCCAGATGTGCAGAAAATCGACGTTCTGATGGTTCTCCGCGTAGTCCGCGACGTACTGTACGACCTTGCCGCGGGCGTCGGGATTCGACATACAGAAGTTGGTGTTGAGCGGAACGCCGCCGAACAACGACCGCTTGCCGTCCACCATGGCGACGTACTGCATGACGTCCTCCGGGTACGTCCTTGTCTCCGCGTTCCAGCCGCCCTTTGTATCGATGCCGAAGGATTCGCCCGTCCAGCCGTGGCCCATGTCGTGGAACAGGAGACCGCGCTTGGCGATTTCCGTCTCGCAGACCCGTTTCCACTGGCGCACCGTATCGGGCGAGAGCGGCTCCGGCTCCTTGAACGGGTTGTGCCTGTGGGAATACCAGAGGTTGTAGTAAGCCATCGGCACGTCGAACTCCAGCATATAGGTGTTCAGCCCGATCTTCGGCGCGAAATCGATGGTTTCCAGCATATTGATCTGCGCCTCCGCTCCCTCGTTGCATTGGCCGCGGTAGCGCATCCCTGCCATTTGGTGATAGGACACAGCCTTGAGTCCCTGCAGCGGGATGACCTCGCCGTCCACGCCCGGGAAAAGCCACCGGCATCCGTTCAGCGCGAGAAATTTATAGACGGCAAGCAGCACGCTCCGCGGATTGCTCCCGGCGATGATGCCGCCCTCCGGTCCCGCTTCGATGTGGAGCACGTCGTCCAGCTTCTCGTCAAAGGCGTCTCCAAGCGCGGCTTCCTCCGGAATCTCTATCCCGAAATCGCGCAGCACACCCAGCCGGAATCCATCCGTTTTCGTTCTGTCGCACGCGATCCGGACATCGCCCCCGTCCGGCATCATCATCCGCAGGTACTTCTTCAGCTCGCCGGCGGCAAAATCCACAGGCTCTGCGTCCGTGATCTTATAGATATTCATGCTGTCCTCCTATGGGTAAATATTCTGTAGCTGCATAATTCCTACATCATCTGTATGAATTATACCACACTATTCCTACATTGTCAATAGGGATTTTTCGCGGTGTGGGCATGATTTTTGAGGGGGGAGGGAGCGGATCCTTAATGCCATTTTAATCTCCGCGCCCTTTTGTTTTCAGAATCGGTGTGGTATAATAGGGGCAGGAATGGAAAATGCGGGCGATGGCCCTGAGGGGAGAGCAGTATGGAACAGACAGAAATGGTATCGCGGCTGTGCGAGAAAGCGGGATGCAGTGCGGAGGACGCGCGGGACGCACTGGAGCGAGCGGACTGGGTTCTGCTCGACGCGATGATCATCCTGGAGCGCGAGAAAAAGACGGCGCGGCACACGGGACACGCGAGCTCAGGCGGCGAGGACAGCAAGGAATACGAGAAGGTGCTGCCGGTGGTATCGACGCAGAAAAAGGCGCGCACGGACGCTTTCGGCGAACGGCTGCGGGAGCTTCTTGCGAAAAGCCTGCTCTGCGCACTGGTGATCCGCCATAAGGAGCAGGAGTTCGCGCGTCTGCCGATTCTGTACTTTGTGATCCTTCTGTTCGCCGCCCCCTACGTGAATCTCATCGGCTGTCTCGTCGCTCTCTTCTGCGGCTGTAAGCTGTCTATTGAGGACATCTCCGGGAATGCAGGCGACGGGGAACGAGGAGACGGGGGAGACGGTCGCTTTTGAAAAAGCTCCGCAAAACTTTTGTATAAAAAGGGGAAAGATATGGTTTGTGCAAGTCTGGGGGCACCTGAGGTCGATTGTTGGTGCGTTTGATAGGGGAGCGAACCGGCTATCGCAGGTTGGGGTTGGGGCGGGACTTTTCGTTTTGGGACCAATGGGCGGCTTCAGGGGCTTTGGCGCGGTATGTTTATAATGGGTATTGTTTACAGAAGCATCATAGGAGAACAGCATGGCAAAAATACTGATTGTTGAGGATGAAGAAAAGCTGGCGCGGTTTCTGGAATTGGAGCTGTCGCACGAGGGCTACGCTGTGGCAAAGGCAGGCGACGGGCGGACAGGTTTGACGATGGCGGAGAGCGGCAGATTTGATCTGATCGTACTGGACATCATGCTGCCGGAGCTGTCGGGACTGGAGCTATTGCGCAGGCTGCGGCGCACGTCGTCGGTGCCGGTGATCCTGTTGACGGCGCGGGGGGCGGTGACGGACAAGGTAAGCGGTCTGGACATGGGCGCGAACGACTACATCACAAAGCCCTTTGCCATTGAGGAGCTGCTTGCGCGGATCCGGGTTCTACTGCGCCCACGCACGGAGGAGAGCGCGGAGGACGATCATATACTGCGCGCCTGCGGCATAGAGATGAACACGCTGTCCCACGCCGTCACCTATGCAGGCGCACCTGTGGAGCTGACGAACCGGGAATTTGTGCTGCTGAAAACGCTGCTTACGAACAGGAACATCGCGATGACCCGGGAGCAGCTTCTGGAGACGGCATGGGGCTACGACTATATGGGCGAGACGAACGTCGTGGACGTGTACGTGCGGTACATCCGGCAAAAGACAGCGGACAATGTGATCACAACGATCCGCGGGGTCGGCTACATGATCAAAACGGAGTAAAAGGGTATGCGGACACGATCCATCATCAGCCGTGTAACGGGGCATTATCGGCGCGGCGCGTTCTGGCGCACGGTATTTACGGACATATTGGTCATTGGCGCGGTGCAGCTGACGTGGCTCTGCGCGATGGAGTCCACGCTTGCGGGCTTTCCGTTTCTGCATGGGGTGCAGCGGACGTTCTCGTTTGGCGGGATGCACGCCTCGACGATCCCGTGGGACTGGTTTGCGGGAACGACATACAGCGTGACCATCGGGGAGGTGCGGCATACGTTTCCGATGAACGGGATTCTGGCGGTGCTGCTCATCGGGATGGTGCTTGTGGTACTGTGCCAGATTCTCCTTTCGCTCATCACCTCTGCGGTGGACAGGCACGCGGTACGATCGATCCTGAAGCCGATAGACGATGTGGCGATGCTTGCGGAGCGGCTGTCGTCGGAAACCCGCGCGAAATCGGCACAGGCGGAGACGCAGGCGGCGGAGAAATCGGTGGAAGCGGGGCGGTTCCGGGACATTGAGACCGCGCTCGACCACATCGACGACCTGTCCAGGGACGCGCGGATCAGTGTGCGGGACAGTGAGCTGTCGGGACTGGAGGCGGCGGTCAACAATATGCTGAAGCGGTTGGCGGCGTCGCAGAAGAAGCAGATCCGGTTTGTGGACGATGCGAGCCACGAATTGCGCACGCCGATTGCGGTGATCCAGGGGTACGCGCATATGCTGGAACGGTGGGGCAAGGACGATCCGGCTGTGATGGACGAAGCGATCGAAGCGATCGAGACGGAGACGGCGCACATGAAGACGCTGGTGGATCAGCTGCTCTTTTTGGCGCGCGGGGACATGGACAGGCTGGTTCTGGCGCAGGAAAGGATCGACGCGGCAGGTCTGATGCGGGAGCTGCACGAGGAATATGAGATGATCGACGCGGATCATGAGTATGTGTGTCCGATCTCGGAGGACGCGGCACCGCTGTACGTGGTGGGCGATGTGACGATGCTGAAGCAGGCACTGCGGGTACTTTTGGACAACGCGGGCAAATACACGCCGAAAAAGGGGACGATCACGCTTCAGGCGCAGCGGGACGGCAGCGAGATCCGGTGCAGCGTAGCGGACAACGGCGTGGGGATCCCGTCGGACGATCTGCCGCGCATTTTCGACCGGTTCTTCCGCGGTGCGACGGCACGCTCCGGCACCCAGGGCAGCGGACTCGGGCTGTCGATCGCGAAATGGATCGTGGACACCTCAGGCGGCAGGATCGACGTGGTATCCGCGCCGGAGCTTGGCACAAAGATGACGATCGTACTGCCGGAGCTGCCCGCCGACGCGGGGGACGAGGCTGCGGGAAAATAGGCGGCATACGGCGCAGTATTGTACAGCTCCCGGCAAAAAATCCGGCAAATCTCTTGACAAGCGGTTGGGATTGCGATATAATAATCTTTAGCATATTCTACCCGAGACCGGGGAAGCTTCAGCAGAGGGAGGGGATCACACATGAGAATCGATGTTACACAGATTCTGAACGGACGCGTCAGTCGGCTGCCCATCCGGTACGACTTTTCTCCCGCGGACGCATATGTAGGAACCAATGCTCCGCAGCTGCCTGAGGATGTCACGATCGGCTCGGGCGGCATTCATGTAGACGGCACACTGCGCAGCGCGAACGGACTGCTCACGCTGACGGTGGAGATCACGGCGGACTATACGGTACCGTGCGCCCGTTGTCTGACCCCCATCCACCGCACCGCAGCGTTTCCCATGGAGCGGATCGTCCGCACGAACGGAAGCGCGGCGAAGAAGCGGGACAGTCACGTCACGGACGACGAATGGGACGGTGTGTTGGACGACGTTCTGGAGCTCACGGACAATTACCTCTGTCCCGACGGGGATATATTGGAGGAGCTTGCGGTCGAGCTGCCGTATTACGAGCTGTGCGAACCGGACTGTCCGGGACTGTGTCCGATCTGCGGCAAGCCCAAACGGGACGGAGACTGCGGCTGTGAAGCGAGAGCGGCGGAGGAAGCGAAAAAAGAAATCGATCCGCGCCTTGCAAAATTGAAAAAACTACTTGAAAAACCGGAATAGGTGTGCTATAATATAGTGTACTTGTGGATATACGACCTATTGTACCGAGGGAGGTGTGATCATGGCTGTACCGAAGAGAAAAACATCGAAGGCACGCAGAGACAGAAGACGTTCCAACGTCTGGAAGCTCGATATGCCCGGCATGGTAAAGTGCTCTCACTGTGGTGAATACAATCTTGCGCATCGTGTATGCCGTAGCTGCGGTTACTATGACGGCAAGCAGGTTATCGCTACGAAGGAAGAAGCATAACACAAGAAAAAAAGACTGTCGCGATACGGCAACGTATGGGCGGCAGCCTTTTGTTTTTCCGGGACTTTGTCCCGGACCTTTTTAATAATCGATCCGCAATCGGCTATATTCCCGTGCGGCAGGTACGAGGATGCCGTGGCATCCAGTACCGAGCCGCGCGGCTTTTGCTAAACTTGCGGTACGGCTTGTTTGACTTGCAGTCGGCTGATTTCTTTCGATTTTTTATAAGGAATCAACGTTTGGCTTGGATCGCTTTTTTTGCTTTCTTCCATGAGGAATACCTCATCGCTCCTGTAGATTTTATTGTTGCCTTGCGGCGCACCAGAGGACGAAGGAGAAGGACTCTGCGGAGCCCCTCTCCTCCATCCTCTGGACTCCACCTCCTCACCCCGGGGGATCCGCTGCGGCGGGGCATATCGGCTGCCGCAGGTTTACAGGGATTTAGTCAGCTTGTATCCGGTGCTATCGATCATCTCCAGTTCCGAATTTTGTGCAGCTATCTGTGTTCGGCTCTGTATCGCTCGCGTTTCAGTAGGGTTGTTGGGCGGGTATCGTTCGTTTTTCATTATTGGGAGGTAGGTCGTTAAAATTCTGCTACGGTAAGTTTTGCTATAGATATTCGTAGAATTACCGCTGACCGCGCCATTTCAACAATTTCGTATAGTGCAAGCCCATTTCACCAAATATACCGGGTAGAAGAATATCGTAAAAAATGCGTTCGTGCAGCTTATACTTTAAGAAAACAGATACTCCATACAGTCTAAGCTCCTAACGATACAGGTTATCCCACACTATTATCCGCCCAAAGAAACGATCCAATCGCGGTCAGCGCAAATCCTACGAAAGACCATTGCAAAACATTCCGTAGCCGCAGAAACGAACAGTCTATCCACCACCAATGAAAAACGAACGATACAAGCCCAACGAAATCTACTGAAATGCGAACAGTCCAAGCCCGAACACAAAGCACCCAAACATCATATCGAAGTGGGGATGAACAGTTTGCACCGGATACCGGAATCCTATATCCCTGTCAACCGCGGCAGCCTACATCCACCCCGCCGCAGCGGATTCCCCCAGGGGTCAGGAGAGGTGTTGGAGAGGGATAGGGGATTCGCAAATCCCCTGTCTCTTTCCAACCGCCCCCGCGAGGAGAAAATAAAATCTACAATAACGATGTGGTATTCTCCCCTGGTGAAGCCAGAATAAAAACCATAAGCAAAACGCAGTTACCTTTCAAGAAGCGTGACTCCGTCACTTTGATAAATTCGCTTCAAAGGTGGAAACCAGCTCGGCGAGACCGGTGACGGCGGCTTGCTGGCGGGTTTCGTAGGCGGATGTGATGCTGTCGCCGTTCTTTTGCAGCGGCTCCAGGATCGTCCAGGTCGTGATGTTATTCGCGTACTGCGCGCCGTAGACGAGGGAGAACATATCCATGATGCCGTCGTGGATGCGGTCGATCATCGCGGACGTGTAGTTGTCGCGCGCGTACTTGATCTTCAGGCTCATCTCATAGTACGCCGGGAGGACCGTCTCGTGGGTGGCGCGGCACAGGGCATGGCAGACCGCACCCGAGATGTCCGGATCCGCCGCCGTTGCCGGGATGCCGCCCACCTCTGCCGTATCGTGAACCACCGTGATGTAGTTTGCCTGCGCCTCGTCCTGCTTTGGATACGGGATGATCCCCACCTCCGCTTCCATGTCGCGGAACGTGCCGAAATCGCCGAGCTGGCAGCCGCTGATGAAGAGCGCACCGCCCGACGCGAATTTCTCGTGCAGATCCGTGCCGTTTTCCGTGTACTTCGTGAACGTCCCCGACGACCAGAATACGGAGCGGATCTTCTCGTACAGGTCGGACAGCCGTTCGCCGTACATCGTCAGCGTCGGATAGCCGTTCTCGTCCCGCGTGATGTACGGTACGTCGCCGCCATACGTGAACGGGAACGAGCTGCCCCCGATTCCGCCGACGATCATGCCGAAGCGGTCGTCCTTGTCCGCCTTGCCTTCGCCGTTGATGTCCTGATACGCCGCCTCGATCATCGGGATCCACGCGTCATAGGTCCACGCGCCGTCCTCCACCAGCCGATACACCTCGTCCGGATCGCCCAGCACGTCCGTGTACAGATCCCGGTTGTAGAGCAGCGCGTGCGAATGGTTCAGCACGTCCATGAAGTAGTCGCCCACCAGGAGATACGTGTGCTTGTAGTCCACGGACAGATTCCGCATGTAGTCGCCCCACCAGCAGTCCTCCATGAAATCCACGGTCGGCAGCGTCGATACATCGTAAAACAGCATATCGATCGATGCCGTCGCAAAGCCGAGTTGGTCGTCTATCAGCAGGTCGTAGGTCGCGTCCCCCGAAAGCACCAGCGTCTGCACCGATTTGTATACGTCGCCCCACGCATTGTTCGCGTGCTCATAGGCGAGACCAACGTCCAGCTGCTCCTCTACCGCCAGATTCCGTGCGTACACCGCGTCGTTTACGTTGTCGCCCGTCAATTCCCCGGAGCCCTCGATGAGGTCGTTGGAGCTGATGTCCGTGTCCGAGGTCAGGATCCGGAACGTTCGTCCGCCGTAGCTCAGCCCATCCAGAATGTCCGGCTTTGTCTCGACCTCTGTATCCGCCGCCGAATCGCTTTCCTTTATCTCCGTGTCCCCGCTGTCCGTACCGCCGCCCGCACACGATGCCAGCAACAGCATTGCCAAAAACAGCGCAAGCAAATTCCGCTTTTTCATAAAAATCCTCCCATTGGTGTGATTTTATACAGTATACACCAATTTCGAGGAAATTGCAATAGAGGGATTGGTATATTGACATATGTCATTATTGGGGGGTGGTTCCGGCTTCGCCGGGGGATTTTTTTGCTGCTTTCTTTTGGTTTATTATAAGGAATCGACGTTATTCTTTGGATTTTATTCTGGCTTCACCAGGGGAGAATACCACGTCATACGTGTAGATTTCATTGGCTCCTCGCGGGGCGTTATAGGGATCTACGTTTGGCTTTGGTTGTTTGTATTGGCTTCACCAATGCGGAATACCACATCGTATGTGTAGATTTCATTGTTGCCTTGCGGCGCACCAAAGGAC
>USGH01000045.1 GCA_900554225.1 uncultured Eubacteriales bacterium
CTACGAAAAAGCGTATACTGCGATCTACACGGCACTGGAAAGGCAACAGACCTATCTCGACATCACGGAGCTGCGGATCCGCGACTACGAGATCCTACGCGTATTCGAGGATGTGTATAGAAACAGCCCCGAATTTTTCTATGTCCGCAACACGCTCCACTATCGCTATACGGCAAACGGCAATGTGACATCGCTGTCCTTCTCTTACTCCATGGGGATAACCGCACGCAAACAGGCGACCCGTGTGTACCAGACGGAGATCTCGCGGATCGTCATGGAAACGGAGGAGCTGTGCGATACGGATGTGGAAAAGGCATTGTATGTACACGATCTGCTCATCGCCTCCTTCTCCTATGATGAGGACGAGAAGGTTTTCGATGTGTATCATTTCCTGACCGAGAAAAAAGGTGTGTGTCAGGCATATGCACTCACATATATGGCGATCCTGCGGGAGATGGACATCCCTTGCTTCCTTGTCACCAGTGATGAGATGAATCACGCCTGGAATCTTGTGTATCTGGACGGTGCATGGTACCATGTCGATCTCACTTACGACGATCCGCGTCCGGACAGACCCGGCAGAGTGCTGCACGAGAATTTTCTCCTGTCCGACACGGCGATCGAGAACACCGCATTCCCGCATTACGCATGGAGCAGTGCCGTTACATGCGACAGCGAGGTCTATGCGGAAGGCATCTGGAAATACACGAACAGCCGCATGGTGGTGATGGACGGCAAATTCGTCTATATTCGTTCCGACCGCCGCAGTATCGAACGTTCCGCTCTCTCCGGCGAGGACAACAAGGTTCTCTTTCTCTTCAAGGAGCATTGGTTTGTAGATCAGAAAAGCGGTGCGTACTGGAACGATGTTTGCTCCGGGCTTGCCGCATATCAGGAATACCTGTATTTCAACACGCCCACTTCCATCTGGCGCATTGATACCAAAAACGGTTCGACAAAGGTGCTGCTCACCCTGAGCGAAGCGGATCCGTACCGGAATCTCTACGGTTTTGACATCTATAAGGGCAATCTGGAGTATCTGGTCGGCGACGATCCGAACCGCGAAAAAACCGCGTATCTGCGCCATCTCAAAATGTCCTACGCCACGGAGCAATCCGCCCAAACGGTCGAGAACGTATTTTTGCCGTTTGCGGATGTGTCGCGCGTGTCCCCTTATTACGATGCTATTGAGCTTGCCTATCGGAGTGGCTGGATGATCGGATATGACAAAACGACCTTTGCGCCGCGCGATGTTCTGACGCGAGCCCAGTTTGCCGCGATTCTGTATCGTGCGTCCGGAGCAGACTCCAATGTAACACAGACCCGCTACACGGATGTTGCGCCGGAGGCGTGGTATGCGCGGTATATCGGCTGGGTTACGGAAGCGGGACTCATGGAGGGAACGGACAAGGATCAGTTTTCACCGGATCGGGAGATCACCCGTGAGGAAGCGTACACGGTATTTGCGCGGTTTGCCGTTTCCATACTCGGCAGTGATACAGACACGAAAGCGATCCCCTGCATCGATCGTGCCTCCATATCCCGATACGCGCGCAATGGTGTGACATACTGCTATCACAAGGGACTGGTGGAGGAAAAATTCTCCTATGTTCTCGCCCCGCAAACACCGCTGCAACGCGGAGAGCTTGCGGAAATCCTGTATCGCATCTACGCGCCGGAGGAAGAAGCCGCATGACCAAACACTCCCCACCTTGCCGCATTCTGCCGTTGCTGTGTCTATTCACACTGCTGTGTTCCGCCTGCTTCCAGGATACGTTCCCGGATACTGTACCTCTGCCTGTGGAGAGCGTGCCGGGGGACGGATTTGCCACACCATCCGCATGAGATCACGCTTGTCTTTGTCAACGCCGGGAAAGCGGACTGTATCCTTGTTCTGGCGGATGAACACCTCTACTGCGTGGATACGGGGCTGGATACCTCTGTGGAGAAGATCGCGTTTTGTATGGGCAGTCTCGGGAAAAGTACCATCGACGGCGTATTCTTTACCCATGGAGATCGCGACCATATCGGTGGATATCCGGCATTGTCTGCGCTCTTTCCGGTGACGCAGACCTACGCGCCGTGGTATGCGGAGGATCCGACTGTGTTTACCGCATTGGATGGAGCGGTCGAATTTCTACAGGCAGGCATCTCTGTTCCAATCGGCGGGGAAGGACTATATCTCGATGTGCTTGCTCCACTGTCCCGGAATGCGGACGACAACAACAATTCGCTGATCCTGCGCCTGATGAGCGGAGAGACGACCATTCTGTTGACCGGCGATATGTGCGCGGATGAGCGAGAGGCACTTCTTGCCGCCTATCCCGACACGCTCCATGCGGATGTTTGGAAAGCTCCGTATCACGGCAGGAAGGGCAGTGTGACAAAGGAGCTGCTCGATGCTGTGTCGCCGCGGTATTCCTTTGTTTGCGCCGATACGGAGACCAATCCGGATTCTGCGGCACCGGCGTGTATGGAGCTGCTCGAAGCCGTGAGTGATGTGTACCGCACGGATGAAGCCACGCTCGGCTGGAAACTGACTGTCTCTCCGGATGGTACGATCGCGGTGGAGGAGCTGTGTCCTGCGGCGGAGCGCGAAAGTTCCCTGGTGATTGCGGAAATCGATCCAAATACGCAGAGCTTCACCATCGGGAATACCGGAGAACAGGCGGATTTGTCCGGCTGCATCGTGACAATTGCACCGGCAGGTATCCTATACCGGATCCCGGACGGTACGATCCTTGAGAAAGGTGCGTCCGTAACCATCGGCTCAAAGGAGGCGTCACTTTGGTGGCAGACGGAGGAAAAGCTGCTGCGCAAAAAGAAATCCGACACCATTTCCCTATACGATCCAGCAGGGTGCTTGCTCGCCACTGCGGTTTCCAATTCATAAAGCAAAAAGCAAACAGAGCTACCGTTTTTTCTGCGATAGCTCTGTTTGCTTCTATTTTTTGGCAAGCGGCATTTTTTCAATGTGATTCAACTTGCCGCATATGCGCCTTTTATTGGGTATTCTCCAGCACATCCACAATACACTTGGCGATCTGCGCGTGCCCTGCCTTATTCGGATGCGGATCCATGGCACTCATGTCCATATCCGTTTCCGACAGCCCCTCCGGATTGGTGACGTTCACATATGCGCCATCCGTCCCGGAAAAGGCAGTGTATACATCCACGACCCGGTAATTTGCGCCGTTGTCACTGCCGTCTATGATGCACTGGTTCACAAGGGTGCAGTAGGTATCCGACAATGTGGCAAGGCGGATCGGCATTCCGTTGATGTTCAGCACAATCGGCGAATGCGCATAGGGATTGTACAATGTCAGAAAGAGGATTTCCACTTCCGGCGAAGCCGTCTTCAGCGTGTCGATGATCTGTGGAATGTCCGATTGCAGTTGCTCTATCCCTGCGGCACATTCATCCGTGAAAACCTGGTACCGTTCGGCAATTCCAGCATCATCATAGGGGGCAGGATCGCTGTAGAGGTATTGGTAATACGCATATAAAAACTGTATTCCGGGTCCGAGTATGTTGTTGGCACCGATGCTGATGGTACAGAGCTCCATGTCAGACAACACATCCGCCGGGACGGTACCGTCTGTCAGTGTGTAGAACAGTTCCGCAGAGGTTTGGCCGTCTACGCCATAGTTGAATACATCGACAGACACCCCGGAACGTTCGAGCAGTCCGGCAACGATAGTGGAATACCGTTCCTCAGTGGGGGAAGTAAGTCCGTAACCACGCGCAATGGAGTCCCCGAGCGAGACATAGATTTCCGTATCTTTCGTATCCGTATCCGTCGTGGTCGGCAGTGCGGATACTGCTGTTGTTTCCGGCTCCGTTTGCGTTTCTGTTTCCGTTTCCGGTATGGTCGATTTGCCGCTGCATCCGGTGATCAGCACAGAAGCGGCGATCAGAATAACGGGCAGCTTGGAACACCAAAAATGGGACATGGTTTCCTCCTTTTTTAGACATGGTGGTGTGGGTGGGCGGATCGTTTGCTGTCTCACACACTCTCCAGCAAGGTGGGATCGGTCAATTTTTCCAGGCGGCAGGCGTACACAGAGCAAGCATCGGGAATAGCTCCAATCGTCCCAGCAGCATATCCGCCGACAGGACGCATTTGGCAAAATCCGAAAAATGATCGAAATTGCACATCGGACCGACGCCGCCCATTCCCGGACCGATGTTGTTCAGACACGAGGCGACCGCGGTGAAGCATGTCTCCCAGTCATGACCCGGTTCGATGGAGATGAGAAAGACGGAGATGGCAAAAACAAACATATACACGACGAGATACACAGACACTCCGGTGACAACGGAATGCTCCACATAGCGTCCGTCACAGCGAATGGACCGTATCTCGCGTGGATTCAGATAATACCGAACCTCCTTCAGGGCGGTTTTCAATAAAATAATGATGCGGGAGACCTTCAGACCGCCGCCGGTTGAGGACGCACACGCGCCGATGAACATGAGCAGAATGAGGATTCCCTTGGAAAAGGTCGGCCACAGGTCAAAATCCACTGTCGAGAATCCGGTCGTCGTGATGATCGTTGCTACCTGAAAGAACGCATGACGCAGGGAAGTGGTGAGGCCGCCGTACATCCCGCGAATGTCCCAGGCGATCAAAAGGACTGCCCCGGCAATGATGGAAAAGTACCACCGCAGCTCCTCGCTTTTCATGATCCCGATGAAGTTTTTCGTGAGCAGGAAGTAGTAAATATTGAAGTTTACGCCAAAGAGGATCATGAAAATGCCCAGCACGATTTCGTAATACGCATTGCTGTAGGCGCCGATGCTGGCGTTCCGGATGGAGAATCCGCCCGTACCCGCCGCCGCGAAGGAATTGCACACGGAATCAAAGAGATTCATTCCGCCGAGACAGAGCAGCACAATGAGAATCAACGTCATGACCGCGTAGATGAGGTAGAGGATCTGCACATTGAACCGGAGCTTGGAGACAAGCTTGCCGAACATCGGTCCCGGACTTTCCGCGCGGATGATATACACATCGGATCCGGCGTTGTTCAACCGTTCCTTTTCCCGCTCCTTCGGCAGCAGGGCCAGTGCCAGCGCGAGCACCCCCATGCCGCCGACCCAGTTCATAAACTGCCGCCAGAATAGAATGCTCGGCGGAAGTCCTTCTGCGGCGTGCAGAATCGAGGCTCCGGTCGTTGTGAAACCAGATACCGTCTCAAAAAACGCGTCGACAAACCGTGGAATTGTCCCGCTCAATAAAAACGGCAGCGCACCGAATACGGAGAACAGCACCCATACGCATGTGACGACCGCGAAGCCCTCTTTTGCGAAAAGCGTTCCCTTTTTTGGCTTGGAATATCCGAAAACCAAACCGAGAAGGAAAAGGATCGCCGCGGGGATCAGAAATGCCGACGCGCATCCGTCCCTATAGCCGATGGAGACAAAAAGCGGCAGCAGGATCAGCACAGCGAGGATGAAAAATACACGGCTGCACAGATAGAGAATGTATCGAATGTTCATGCTCTTGCCTCAAGAATTCCATCCAAGGTGGAAATATACAGATTCGTCGTTACCACCACCACAATATCGCCCGCTTTGATGGTGTCCGGTGCACCCGGGAAGATCATTGTACTGCCGCGCACAATTCCGCCGATGAGCAGGTTTTTTTTCAGATGCAGCTCAATAAGCGGAATCCCGATCACGGAGGAATCCGCCGTCGCCACAAATTCCATCGCCTCCACTTTCCCGCCGACGAGCTTGTAAAGTGTCCGGATGGCGGAGGATTTGCTCGATTGTCCAAGGGCGCGCGCATACGATACGATCACATCCGCCGTGAGCTGTAGAGGGGAGACCGCACTGTCCAGATGAATGCCGAGTGCCATAGAATGCAGGGGCTTTTTCGTGATTTTCGGAATCACCTTCTGTACACCTTCCCCCGCCGCGTACAGGGACAGGACCATATTGCCCTCATCCATGCCGGTCAGTGCGATGCAGGCATCCATATCGCGGATTCCTTCCTCCACAAGCAGCTCGTGATCCGTACCGTCGCCGTTGATGATCCGTGCCTTGGGCAGCTCGCGGGACAATTCCACACAGCGGTCCCGATTTTTTTCAATGATCTTGACCCGCATACCGCTCTCTGTAAGATTTCGTGCCAGGTAATACGCGATCCTGCTGCCGCCGATGATCATTACGTTCTTGATCGGGTCTCCAACCGCACCAATTTCCCGGAAGAAACGATGGATGGCACTGTGTGTCGCCGTCAGATTGAGAATGTCGCCGGGGCGTATCACGTAGGAGGCGGACGGTACGATCACATCGCCATCACCGCCGTTTTCCGCCGCGCATTGGACCGCACAGACCAGCACGCGCGTCTTGTAGATCGATTTCAGCTGCAACAGAGAGACCCCGGCAAGCGGGCTGTTCTCCGTGATCTTGAGCTGCACCATATCGATTCTGCCGTTTGCAAACGAATCGACCTTCATTGCGCTCGGAATCCGCAGCATACGGGAAATGGCGTGCGCAGCGGAATAATCCGGATTGACCATCGTGTCGATGCCGAGATCCTGCCGCATGAAATCGATCTGGCGGTTCAATTCCGGATTGCGTACCCGTGCCACGCAGTTTTTCGCACCAATCCGTTTGGCGATCACACAGGCAAGGATGTTGATTTCGTCCTGTGACGTGCATGCGATCACGAGGTCCGCTTTGTCTGCTTGGGCTTCGTGCAGGGTTTCCAGAACAACGCCGCTCCCACAGATGCCGATCACGTCATACGCCTCCTGCAAATCATAGATGACGGAAGACAGCGGATCGATCACGGAAAGATTGTGTCCTTCTGAAAGCAGCGACGCGATCAGCTCCTCACCGGTCTTGCCGCCGCCGATAATCAAAGTATTCATAAGTTGTAGACAGAATGCGGGGAAAAACTCCAAAAAAGAAAGTTTTTCCCCACGCTCCTTTTCATTTTTTAATGCAGAGAACCCTCAAGAATCGTTCCGTCCGGATGGAAGAGCGGCAGCTTTTCGAGATACAGGATGTCGTCCCGTGTCTGGGAATCGCCTTCCGCAAGGATAGCCAGCTTGCCGACGATCTCTCCGCCGGCTGCCTTGACCAGCTCCTCTACGGCGTGCAGACTCTCCCCGGTGGAGATCACGTCGTCCACGATGCAGATTCGCGCACCGTGGATCAGATCGGCATCCGCCTTGTCGAGGAACAGATGCTGCTCACCGGCGGTCGTGATGGAGTGGACCGGAACGTCAAACACCTCCTGCATATACGCCTTTGCCTTCTTGCGCGCGACCAGATACTTCTGGTTTCCGGCAAGACGCGCCATTTCGTGCGCCAACGGAATTCCCTTCGCCTCTGCTGTGATGATGTAGTCGTAGGCCGGAGCGATGGCAAGCAGAGCCTTGGCTGCGGCAGTGGTCAGCTCCGGATCGCCGAAAATGACGAACGCACCGATCGCCAGATTGTCGTTCAGCGCGCAAATCGGCAGCTCTCTATGCAGTCCGGCGATGGTCATTGGATAAGTCTTTCTCATAATTGTTGTCTCCTATACCAGAGTATAACGGCAATTCGGCACAAAACGCCTGGAGAGACCTCGTGCCGCATATGCCATATATTTTATTTCCGTAAAGTAATGCCGTGGATCTCCGCGAGCTTGTCGAGGATCTTGTGGATCGCGTCATCCGCCTCGGTGTCCGTCATGGTGTGATCGTCCTCACGCAGCATAACGGCGAACGAGACGCTCTTCTTGCCGATGCCGACCTGCGGACCTCTGTAGATGTCGAATAACTCCACGGAGGATACCACCTTGCCGCCGGAGGTCTTGATTTCACGTGCAATGTTGCCGACCGGAGTGTCCTCATCGCAGACGAAAGAGAAGTCTCTCTCAAGCGCGGGATATTTCGGCAGCGGCCTATAGTCCATCATGATACGGCGGAGCGCGAACAGGACTTCCATGTCCAGCTCACAGAGATAGACGGGCAGCGTGAAATTGTAGTTGTCCGCGGTTGCCGGATGGAGTTCGCCGAACAGCGCGATGGTCTGTCCGTTTTTCACGATCTTGGCGCAGCGACCCGGATGGAACGTCGGCTCGTCGGTGCAGGGAACATAGTCCACATCCTCGATCCCGGCGATAGAAAGCACCGCTTCCATATAGCCCTTCATGCGATAGAAGCCGCTGCCGTTTTTCCCCTTCGCATCGACAAAGCCGATGGACAGCCGATACGGCTCCGCAGGCAGCTCTCCCTCCTTGCCGGGCAGATATACCTTTGCCAGCTCGAATAGGGTGACGTCGTGATTCTTGACCGCTACGTTGTCGGAGAGTACCTTCAGCATAGACGGCATCAGCGTCGTGCGCATGACGGAAGTGTCCTCACCGAGCGGATTGGAGATCACCACAGAGGTGCGGCGTACATCCTCCTCTGCAAGACGGATCTTTGTATAATAGGACGGGCTGATGAAGGAGAAGGTTTCGATTTCGTCAATGCCCATACCGCAGAGCATATCGTGCAGGTGCATATCGAACTTTTGCCGTTCCGTTCTTGCACCGACTGTCGGGGTTGCGGCTGCGGACAGCGTGGATTCAACCTTGTTGTAGCCATACATCCGCAGAACCTCCTCCGCGAGGTCGTTCATGCAGCGCACATCATCACGATAGGTCGGCACGGTCACGGTGGTCAGATCATCGTTCAGCTTGAAATCGAGAGAGCGGAGGATCGTTGCCATGTAGTCTCTCGTCAGGTGAACCCCAAGGAATGTGTTGATCCGGTCGCAATCGAGGGGCATTTCATAGGGAATCTTCTTTTCGGGATATACGTCGATGGTGCCGTTTACGATCTCACCTGCACCGAGGAGTGCAACCAGCTCACAGGCACGATCGAGCGCAGGCATGGTGTTTTCGCAGTCGAGACCCTTTTCAAACCGGGCGGAGGATTCTGTACGCATACCAAGCTTCTTTGCGCTGATACGGACATTGCCCGGATGGAACATGGCGGATTCAAAGACCACTGTAGTGGTATCGTCCGTGATCTCGCTGTTTAATCCACCCATAACGCCGGCGAGTGCGACCGCCTTCTTCTCATCCGCGATCACGAGCATGGAGGAATCCAGCGTATGCTTCTGGTTGTCGAGGGATACGTATTCCTCATTTTCTCCGGCATTGCGCACGATGATATGGGATCCGTCGAGACACTTGTAATCGAAGGCGTGCATCGGCTGCCCGTATTCCAGCATGACATAGTTGGTGATATCGACGATGTTGTTGATCGGACGGACACCGGACGCACGCAGACGCATACGGAGCCACAGTGGGGAGGGCGCGATCTTTACATTCTTGACCACACGGGCAGAATACCGGGTGCAAAGCGTCGGGTTGTCTACCGTAACACTCAGGTATTTGTCGATCGTTTCACCATCCGCTGCACTTTCCGGGCATTTCGGGGTGGGCAGATGGAGTGCGCGGTCAAAGGATACGGCAGATTCTCTTGCCAGACCGATCACAGACAGACAATCCGGGCGGTTCGAGGTGATCTCAAATTCCACAGTGGTGTCGGAGAGCATCAGCACCTTGCGAATGTCCACACCGATCGGCGCGTCTGCCAGTCCGACATCGTTCAGGATGAGAATCCCGTCTTCAATGGCACCGGGCATATCGTGCGTGGTCAGACCCAACTCGCCGATCGAGCAGAGCATACCGCAGGAAACCTCGCCGCGGAGCTTGCCTTTTTTGATTTTTACACCACCGGGCAGCGTAGAGCCGTCGGTCGCCACAGGAACCACCGCTCCCGCAAAAACGTTCTGCGCCCCGGTCACGATCTGGACAGGTTCCCCCGCACCGATGTCCACCTGACAGATTTGCAGGTGATCGGAATTTGCGTGCGGTGCGACAGAGAGAAGCTTGCCAACCACCACACCGGTAATATCCTCCGCCAGAACATCATAGGTCTCGACCTTGGAACCCGTTAAGGTCATTCGGTCGCAGTATTCTTTTATGGAAATATCGCTGACATCCGTGAAATCCGCCAGCCAATTCATGGAAAGCTGCATACTATATTTACTCCTGATTTCTATTGAAATACGATTGCATTCTCGCCGATGGCGTATCAGAACTGGTGCAGGAAACGCACGTCGTTCTCATACAGGTGGCGCATATCGTCGATGTGGTACTTGAGCATGACGATCCGTTCAATGCCGAGACCGAACGCAAATCCACTGTATACCTCGGGATCGATGCCGCACATCCGCAATACGTTCGGATGCACCATACCGGCACCGAGAACTTCGATCCAGCCCTCTCCCTTGCAAAGGCGGCAGCCCTTACCACCGCAGGCGAAGCAGGATACATCGACCTCCGCAGAGGGTTCCGTGAACGGGAAGTGGTGCGGACGGAACCGGATCTTAGTATCCGCGCCGAACATGGTCTGGGCGAACATTTCCAGCGTGCCCTTGAGATCCCCCATCGTGATGCCCTTATCGACGACCAGTCCCTCGCACTGATGGAAGAGCGGAGAATGGGTCGCGTCTACGGCGTCGGAGCGATATACTCTGCCGGGGGAGATGATCTTGATCGGCGGCTTCTGCTTTTCCATAACGCGCGCCTGTACCGGAGAGGTCTGCGAACGGAGCAGAATGTTCTCGGTGATGTAGAAGGTGTCCTGTGTATCGCGCGCCGGGTGATCCTTCGGGATGTTCAGAGCCTTGAAGATCTAGTAGTCCTACTAAACATAAAAAAAATCCGCGATGGAATAGCCCATGCCGAGGAAGATTTCCTCAAGCTGTCTTTGTACGAGCGCGAGCGGATGCGGCTTGCCGACGGGAGTTTTGTCGCCGGGAACGGTCACATCGAGCTTTTCCGCCTGGAGCTTTGCTTCCAGAGCCGCTGTTTTGATTGCCGCCGTTTTCTTTTCGATTTCCTCTTCAATCGCAGCGCGAACCTCATTTGCGAGCTGACCGACCACCGGTCTTTCCTCAGCGGACAGCTTACCCATGCCACGCAGCACGGCAGTCAGCTCTCCCTTTTTACCAAGATACTGGATCCGCAGTGCTTCTACGTCGGCACCGGCGTCCGACAGATCCTACAGCGCATCCGATTTGATTTTCAGTAGCGTTTCTTTCATGGATTTTCTTCCTTTATCAGAGAGTATAATGGATTTCGTTATAGAGAACGGTCAGTGTCCTTTAGCGGATTTCCGAGGCGTACAGACCGCTTGCGGAGATCGGCTCCCCGCCCGCGAAAAGATGGGACGTATCGCCGACGCTGACCAGTCTTGCGTTTGCCGTGTGTTCCCGGTGCATCTCCATCATGACCGTCGTCACAGAGGATACGGGCAGGAACAGCGTATGCCAGACAAACGGCAGAGAAGCGTGCATAAAGTGCGCCAGCAGTGCATTTCCGAGTCCGAGATGGCAGAACAGCGCGACTGTGTCGGTGGACTCCTCATAGCCCGGTTTCACATCGTAAAATCCGGTCTCGTTGCGTACAAATCCCCATGTTGCGCACAGCGCGTCGAGATTGGCGGAGATCTCCTCAAAGGCTTCCGGGATCCCGGTGCCTGCGTAGATCGGTGCGTTTTTCCACGCTTCCGGATCCCACACACCGGGGATGCGCATCCAATCCTCCGGCGACATATTCCACGGGCAGCTATTTTCCGCACCGCCACGCACGACATACTTTGTTTTTAATCCGCGTGGAAATTCCCGCAGCCAGAATAGCTCCTCCGCTTCGATACCGAGTTTATCGAGCGTAGGCTTGGCGGTCAGCTTGGCACGTCCGAGTGGGGATACATATGCCTTTGTGATGTGTTCCTTGACGAGCCGATTCGAGAGGAGCTCCGCCTCTTTGTATCCCTTTTCGGTGAGCGAATCCGTCGGATAATACGGTTCTGCATGACGGATGATTAAAAATCGCATTCTAATATACCTCAACAAAATGGTTTGGATTTCCATAAAAAAATCCCCATCACCAAAAAAATTGGGACGAGGCTGTGCGCTCCGCGGTACCACCCAAATTCCGGTACATTGCTGAACCGGCACTTGCTTGCGGGGATAACGGTCCCACCGGGATTGCTCCTGCTCCGAGGGTGAAATGCGATACCGACCCTACGGAAACGGCTTTCAGCTCATTACGATGCCGTTTCTCTCTGTGCGTATTTCTATCGGCAGGCGAACCTCATCAACGCATTTTTCTTATGAAAAAGCTGTGTGTCCGGCGAAAAAAGAGAAATCCGGACTGTATAGTAGTAGTATAGCATAAAATCGTGCGCCGCGCAAGGGATAAACGCAATTTTTCGGTATTTCTTTTTGAAATCCTGTCCATACTACCTCTGTCCGTGCGATAGAACGGCATTGGCAAAGGATAGCCGTCCCGGACAAGATCGCGTCTTTTCGATGAAAGATCCATAGAGAGAGGGGAAAATCCTATGAAACAGGCAACCTACATTTTGACCGATGAAAACGGGATCCATGCCCGTCCGGCAGGGGTGATCACGCAGATGGCAAAGCGATCCCTGTCGTCGATCACCCTGCGCATCCGGGAAAACGGCAGGACCGCGGATGCCGGAAAGCTCTTTTCCGTGATGGCACTCGGTGGTCACGCAGGCGATACGCTGGAGATCACAGCGGAGGGGGAGGACGAGGAGAACATCGTGGCGGGACTGCTTGCGGAGCTGAAACGCATCGGTCTGTAATGCGCAAAACAGGTGGGGAGAGAGAAGTTATGGAAATACGAAAGGGCAAGAGCGGCAGTCCGTACAGAACACGCGGTATGCTCCATTTCATGGCAGGGGAGAAAAGCACAGAAACAGAGGAACCTGTCCGGTATCGCGGCAAGGAAGCGGAGACGCAGGCGTTTCGTGACGCAGTGGGCAAGCTGTCAAGGACGTTGGACGACTGCTAT
>USGH01000046.1 GCA_900554225.1 uncultured Eubacteriales bacterium
CGTTTCTTGAGCGGGAGAATTACACCGTTACCACAGCGGAGGATGGACAGGCGGCAATGGAATGCATGGATCACAACCACATCGATCTGGTGATTCTCGATATTATGATGCCGCGCATGGATGGATACGAATTTACAAAGGAGCTGCGCGCCACGGACGAGAACATACCGATCCTCATGGTGTCTGCCAAACAGATGCCGGCGGACAAGCGAAAGGGCTTTTTGGTCGGCACGGACGATTACATCACCAAGCCTATCGACGAGGAAGAAATGCTGCTGCGGATCCGTGCGTTGCTCCGACGTGCCAGAATCGCTGCGGAGAGACGGATCGTGTGCGGCGACGTGGTGCTGGACTACGATGCGATGGCAGTCACCGGTCATGGACAGACGCAGGTATTGCCGCAGAAGGAATTTCAGCTTCTCTACAAGCTCCTGTCCTATCCCGGTAAGATCTTCACAAGGATCCAGCTCATGGACGAGATCTGGGGCGCGGAGTGCGATACCGGGTGGGAAACGGTCACGGTCCACATCGGCAGACTCCGCAAGCGTTTCGACGGCTGGGAGGAATTTTCCATCGAATCGGTGCGCGGCTTGGGGTATCGTGCCGTCAAGCATGTGTGAGGTGTTCCTATGAAGCATATGACGGAAGCGAAAAAACAGCAGTTTCTGCTGGCAATCTTTTTCTCCGTGGTGATTTTTGCCGTAGAACTGTTTACGATTCTCTTTACAGCGGGGCTGAGCCTTCTTCTGGTCCATCTCGGTGTGATTCCGGAACGAACCTCCATTATCCCGAATAATCTCATTCTCTTAATGTCCCTATTCAGCATCGTGATTGGCGCGGCAGCTGCATTTTTAACGGCGAAATTCCCGCTTCGTCCGGTAACAAAGCTGGTCGGCGCGATGAATCGGCTGGCGTCCGGGGATTTCAGCGTTCGACTCCACTATAAAAGGCCGCTTGCGGAGAACGCCACATTCAAATCGATCGCAGACAGCTTCAATACGCTTGCCACGGAGCTGGGAAATACCGCCATGCTCCAGGGGGATTTTATCAACAATTTCTCCCACGAATTTAAAACGCCAATTGTTTCTATCACCGGCTTTGCCAAGCTCCTGCGCCACGGCAACCTGACAGAAGCAGAGCGGGAGGAATATCTCGCCATCATTGAGGAGGAATCGATGCGGCTGTCCTGTATGGCGACGAATGTCCTCAATCTCAGCCGGATCGAGAACCAGACGATTTTGACCGGGGTTACGGAATATGACCTGTCCGAGCAGATTCGTGGCGCGATTTTGCTTCTGGAGGACAAGTGGACGCGCAAGAATATCGATATTGAACCGGAGTTTGACGAGCATATGATCTGTGCAAACGAGGAGCTGCTCAAGGAGGTCTGGATCAACCTCATGGACAATGCAATCAAATTTACGCCGGAGGGCGGTGTGGTGATGCTGCGGATAGCGGAAAAGGATGGCTGGATCCGGGTTTCCGTGCGCAATACCGGCAGTGAGATCCCGCAGGAGAAGCAGACGAAAATCTTTGATCGTTTCTATCAGGCGGACGAATCCCACGGCACGGACGGCAACGGCATAGGACTGACAGTCGTGAAAAAGATTGTCGATCTCCATGGCGGAACGGTCGCCGTCAGCTCTGCAAGCGGGATCACAGATTTCACCGTCACACTGCCCGCTCGTGAAAAATAAATCCCGTATACACAAAGAAAAAGGAGAGAAACCGAGAAATCCGGTATCCCTCCTTTTTTCTATGCCAATTTTTATAGCTGCACCGTAAAACGGATTCTCTCCGGTTCTCCTTCTCCCGGGATCCGTTTTGCCGTGATTGTACCGCCAAGGGATCGCATGGTGGCATAGGCGATCGACAGTCCGATTCCACCGGAGCCGGATCTGGTCGGGTGGGCGGCGTCTCCTCTGTAAAACCGCTCAAACAGTCTATCCACATCGGTATCGGGAGAGAGTGCGCACGTGTTTTCGAGTACGATCCGCGCCAACTTGCCTTTCCGTGTGACCGAGAGCCAGATCCTGCCATTGGGAGAGGGAAGTGTGTATCGAACCGCATTATCCAGAAGAATGGAGCATACCTGCATGACAGCGGCAGCGTCTCCCGTGGCGGTCACATCGTTATCGATCTCTCGGACAAACGGCAGAGCCTGCGCGGCACAGCGGGACGCAAACGGTTCCGAGGCCTCCCACACCGCATCACTGACCGAAAACGGCAGACGCTCCGGAAACGGATTCTCCTCATCGAGCCGGGATAGGGTGATGAGATCCGCGATCCGTTTGCCCATTTTCTGCACTTCCGCGCGGATGGTCGTCACCCATTCGTTGTCAGGAAGCTCCATGTCCAATACATCGGCACTGGCGGAGATGGCGGCAAGCGGTGTTTTCAACTCGTGACCGGCGTTGGTGATAAACTCCTTTTGGGCTTCCAGATTGCGCAAATACGGACGGATGGCGCGGTGGGAAAAGGCGAGTATCAGGACGGTCAATAGAGCGATGCTGGCAAGCGCGATGCCGCCTGTCAGCCAGAACAGAGAGCGAATGTTCCCCATTTCCCGTTCGGCATTCAAAAAGACCACGCAGTATCCGTTTTCGTTCTGCGCGATTTTGTACCGGTATTGCGAGACAAAACCATAGGTCTGCCCACGCGCCATGGCAAAAGCGGCGTATTCCCGTGCGACCTCCTCTGTGATCGAGGCGATGTAGTCCGCGTCCAGCTCTACCGCGGTTACATTGCCATCCGCATCGCAATCCACAGAGAAATAGCGGAGCATGAACCGTACATCCGGCGAAAAACCATCGTGCAGAAAGGGAGCCTTCGGTGGGGAAGCGGCATTCTCCGGCATATCGGGTGTGGGATTCGGTTCCGACGGCGCGCGTTTGCCTGTGGAGCCATCGATGGCTGTGGGATCCGGCGGCGTTGATTCCTCCATGAGCATAGTGAGCGTGTGGTCCAGCTGTCGTGTGGTGCTGATCCCGTTTGCCACGTTGATCACGCACAGAAGCAGTACGATCACCGTGGTAAATGCCGTAAGAGCCGCGCCGATGAACCTTCTCCGCAGCTTACGAAGCATGATTGTCCACCTCCGTCAATGCGTGTCCGGCACCACGGATCGTTTGAATGGCAATGTCTGCGTGGACAGCGCGACACTTTTTGCGTAAGAATCCGATGTACGTCCACACCACATCGATCTCTGCCGCTGCATCCAGGCCCCAGACCAGTTCCATCAGCCGTTCCGCCGGGAATACCTGCCGCGGGTGGCGCATGAACAGCTCCATAAGCTGAAATTCCTTGTTGTTCAGACGTACCGTCTCTGTGGATGGCACCGTGGATAATGTATACTGCCCACAGTCCAGCGTCACATTGCCAAAGGTTAGAATGCGCGGTGTGTACGATTCGCTGCGGCGCAGGAGTGCCCGGACACGTGCCAGAAATTCGCTCATGGCAAAGGGCTTGGGCAGATAATCGTCCGCACCGGCATCCAGACCAGCTACCCGATCCTCGATCTCACTCCGCGCGGTCAAAAAGAGCGTCGGCGTGTGAATCCCATGGGCGCGAACGTTGCGCAAAACAGTAAGCCCATCCATACCGGGCAGCATGATGTCGAGAATGAGCGCGTCATAGCTTCCGGCAAGAATTGCGTCTAAGGCATCCGTCCCAGTGTGCGCGACCTCCACGGCATATTTGTTTTTTTGGAGCATGACCGCAATCGCCCGCGCAATGGCAGGATCGTCCTCTGCAATGAAAATCCGCATATCTATTCCCACGCCGCAAAATCGTATGTCGCGCTCCTTTCTTTTGTCTTATTTATTGTAACAGAGATCGGGCAAAATGTAAAGAGCGATAGTAAGCCTTTGTCAAATGTTTTTTTAGATCGTTTCAGAGGACAAACACAAACTTTTTCAGGTTCATTTCGGGTCGCACAGGTATACTATAGCCATAGAAAGCAAAGGTTACCGCAGAGCCCACCGACAAGGGGATACTCCTCTTGATAAGGGAGAGCAGAACGAAACAGGAGGACAAAAGGATGCAAACCAACATAAAGCCGCGCCATGAATGGAAATACGCCGTGAGCCGCATGGAATATCTCGCCATCCGTCAAAGTATCCGCACACTGATGCAGACCGATCCGCACACCGGTCCGGACGGCACCTATCGGATTCGCAGCGTGTATTTCGACGATCCGGACGATCACGCGCTGTGGGAAAAGCTGGACGGTGTGCGTGTGCGTGAGAAATTCCGGATACGACGGTACAACGACGACGTATCGTATATCGCACTGGAGAAAAAACGGAAGGTCGATTCACTCGGCTATAAGGAGAGCGCACGATTGTCCCTGCCGGAAGCACGTGCCATCACGGAGACGGGGGAGATCGAATGGCTCCGTGAGCGATCGGAGAATGTGTGCCGGGAGCTCTATAGCGCGATGACATGCCGTGGACTGCGTGCCAGGGTTGCCGTATCGTATAGCCGTGAGCCGTACATCTATCGCGCAGGAAATGTCCGGGTCACATTCGATTCCGAGATCCGCACGAGCGTATTCCGGAGAGACTTTTTTACCGGGATCTGTGATATATCTGCCACTGCCACCCCGGACGAGATGCTCATGGAGGTCAAATACGACGAATACCTCCCGGAGATCATTGCAGACCTCGTACAGCCAGCGGTATTGTACCGACAGGCGTTTTCAAAATACTCGGCGTGCAGAAGATATGGTTAAATACGTGGCGTCCGTCCGTCGCATGAGCAGGACAGAGAATACCCGCAAAACCAATCGCATTTCCTAAACAAAGATTTTAGAAAACATATACAAAAGGAGAACCAGTATGACCTTCAACGACATTTTCAAATCGAGCTTTCTCGAGAGTGTGACGGAGTTTTCCATTCTCGATACCGTGATCGGACTGCTGTTTGCTATGGCGGTCGGACTCTTCATCTTTCTCGTCTACAAAAAGACCGTCACAGGGGTGCAGTATAGCAGCGGATTTGCGGTGACACTGGTCGGACTGTCCCTTGTCACTACGCTGGTGATCCTTGCCGTCACATCGAACGTCGTGCTTTCCCTCGGTATGGTAGGCGCACTGTCCATCGTTCGGTTCCGCACTGCCATTAAGGAGCCGGTTGAAATCGTGTTCCTCTTTTGGTCCATTGCTGCCGGGATCGTGATCGGTGCCGGTATGATTCCGCTGTGTGTGATCGGTTCCGCCATCATCGGTTTGATTCTCGTGGTGTTTGCAAACCGTAAATCCCGCCGGAATCCGTACATTCTCGTGATGCGCTGCACGGATGAGAAGGCAGAGAACGCGGCGTTTGCCCTTGTCGAAAAGGAATGCGCGGGAGCCAGTGTAAAATCCAAGACCATTGATGCGACCGGGATCGAACTGACGGCGGAGATCCGTGTAAAGGATGCGACCACGGCGTTTGTCAATCGGATCACCGCGATCCCCGGCGTAACAGGCGCAACGCTGGTTGCCTACACGGGGGAATACATGGGATAAATCGACTACGAGTAATTGCAAAAAAGTTATTGCATGAGGAGAGCGACAGAAGCCAGAAACCGAAGCTGTTTGACGCAAAATGGCGTGGCATTGCGCGCAGCCTTAGCAAAGAAAAAGAATAGGAGGAGAAAATATGTGGACTGGAGCCACAAAGCTGGCTGCCGGAATCATGGCACTTGCCGTTACTATTTGTATGCTTGCGGTTGTCTTTGCAAAACCGCTTTCTGCAAGTGTGGATACTGGGACCACGATGGCGTATGAGAAGAAACTGTTCGATACGGATACGGTGCTGACGATCGACATCCAGATGGACGAGGCGGACTTTGCAGAGCTATTGGAAAACGCAGCAGATGAGGCGTATTATGCCTGCGACGTGGTGATCAATGGCGAAACGTTCCAAAATGTCGGAATCCGTGCGAAAGGGAACACAAGTCTTTCGAACATCGCCTCCGATCCGACAACAGACCGCTACAGCTGGAAAATCGAATTCGACCACTACATTGACGGTCAGACGTGCTGGGGGTTGGACAAGCTGGTTCTCAACAACAATTATGCGGATGCCACGAATATGAAGGAAGCCCTTGTGTACGATATGTTTGCCTATCTCGGTGCGGACGCAAGCCTGTACAATTATACGGAAATCTCCGTAAACGGCGAATATTGGGGCGTGTACCTTGCGCTGGAGGCTGTGGAGGACGGATTCCTGACCCGCAATTATGGCGCGGCGGACGGAGAGCTCTACAAACCGGACAGCATGGAGATCGGCGGCAGTATGGGCGAGAGGGGCGATACCGCATTCGATGACTTCTCCCCTTTTGGTGAAAACGAAAACAACGATCGTCCGGAAGCACCGGAATTTTCCGCAGACAGTGAAAACGGAGGCTTTTCGGGAAAAGGCGGATTCTTGGAAAATGGCGATTCCATGGGCGGCTTCGCACCGGGAAAGAATACCACCGACGGCGATGCCACGGATACAAACGCATTCCCAGACGGCGGATTTTCGCAGAATGGCGGATTTGACGGTGAAATACCCAATTTCGATGCTTTCAATAAGGGTGGGGGCTTCTCCATGTCCGGGAATGGGGCGGATCTGCACTATACGGACGACGATCCCGACAGCTACAGTGCGATCTGGGATGGCGAGGTCACATCCACCACGGAAAAGGATCACACACGCGTGGTTACGGCTCTCGAAAAGATTGCAGCCGGAGAGGAGCTTTCCACCTACATGGACACCGACAATCTTGTGCGGTACATGGCGGCGCATATTTTTTCCGTGAACGAGGACAGTCTGGCCGGTTCGATGGCGCACAACTACTACCTCTATGAAGCGAACGACAGACTGAACCTGATTCCATGGGACTATAACCTTGCGTTTGGCGGCATGAGCGGCGGAGACGCGACCTCCATGGTCAACGATCCGATCGATGATCCCTTCGACGCGACGGATTTCTTCGACACGCTTCTTGCCGATCCGACTTACTATGCCGCATACCGGGAGAATCTCAAAAAGTTGGTCGAGTACGTGGAAAACGGCGCGTTCGATGCCTTCTACAGCCGTGTACGCACCCAGATCGACACGCTGGTGGAAATGGATCCGACCGCGTTTTACACCTATGACGAATATGTGACTGCCGCGGAGACCTTCTATACCGTCGTGAAGCTGCGCGCCCAGTCGATCGCGGGACAGCTGGACGGGACGATTCCCTCTACGGCGGAAGAGCAGCGCAGGGACGACAGCAGTCTCATAGACGCGTCCGACGTAAACCTAACCGCAATGGGTGTGATGAACGGCGGTGGTAGAGGCGGAGAGAATATGCCCGCCAGACAAAACGACAATTCCGGAGACGATGCAAACCTGTCCGACAGATCAGACGGGGGAACGATGCCGCCCGAAAAGCCGGAGGGATCCAGCGACGGGATAACGCCGCCCGATATGTCCGGCACCACAGAGGACAGAGGCGCGGTAAACGGGGATGGTTCGGCAGGCGGCTCCGGAAATATAGAGGCTTTTCCGAACGGCAATGGGAAAACCGGCAATCTCCCGCAAAGACCGGATTTCGCAAACGGCACCGACACGTTTGTAACGATGCAGAGCGGTGTAGGACAGAATCTCGTGTGACTGATAGGGTAAAGGACGCATTCTACCGCGGATTGAATACCTCAACCATAAGTTCAACAAGCTGGTTATTGTTTTTATCCGGTCTATCCTGTATAATAAGATTGCAGCTGCAAGACAACATACTGTAAACCACCCATCCACAGCATCCTATACAGTATACCATAGTTCTTGGAGAGGAACTCTAAAAACTACTACTTCTATTATACGAGGGAAAACAAAATGGAGTTGAACTTTGCGGACACATTGAAAGCGCTGCGGAACCGGAAAAATGTCTCGCAGGAAAAGCTGGCACAGTATCTGAACGTGTCCTTTCAGGCAGTCTCGAAGTGGGAGAACGCGGTCTGTTACCCGGACATCACTCTTTTACCGGATCTTGCACGGTTTTTCGGCATAACCATCGACGAGCTACTGTGTGTGGAAAAATGGGATGAGAACAAACGGTTTGAGGAATGCAGTGAGAAGGCGAGTGCGTTCTTTCGCGATGGAAAAAGAGAGGCGGCACTGGCGGTTTGGCAGGAGGCATATAGACAAATGCCGAACAATATCGATGTGAAAGAGATGCTGATGTCGAGCTATTTTGACACCGATATAGACAAGTATTTCCAGGAGTTTGTCGAGCTTGCCACAGAGATTTACAACAGCGACGACGAGGGACGCGCCTGGAATATGTATTACAAAGGGCAGGCGATCTCACAGCTTGCGCGTTGCTATGCCGCACGTGGGGATACCAAAACCGCACAGCAATGGGCATACAAATCCATTCCCCTGTTCAACGCATGCGAGATCATAAGCGCGCAGATCGACAACGGGGAGGACTTGCGCACAGACGTGGCGTTCTGCACCTACTGGTTCCTGGAGGAGCTGTTCTATATGGCGGCACGTATCGACAACGACAAGGAAATGCAGTCGGGGAACGATTATCGGCAGGCATGTCTGACGGTCGTGGCAAAACTGTTTGAAACCGTGTATCCAGAGGACGACATGGGCTTTGAGCAGCTGCAGCACCTCTACAATCTCCATCAGGGCATTGCTGCGCGGGAAGCGGCAGGCGATAAGAAAGAAGAGATCGTGCGCCGCCATCAGGAACGGGCAATGGATTGCTGCGAGAAATCCGTGTCGGTAAAGGAACATAAGCTGACACATCCGATGCTGTACGGCTTACAGGTTGCAGCCGCACCGCAGGACAGCACGATGCTCATGAGAGGTATGCAGGAAACGCTGGCGGAAAAGGTATACGACGACTATCGTTCCTGCGCGTGGTTTCAAAAGCTGGGGAGCAGAATAACGTTCAAGTGAAGAATGCACTGCGCTGCAGGGAGGACAAGAGGTTCCCAGAGACAATGCTTTCGGGAACCTCTTGAACTGTGTTGGGGTGAAGCAGCCGGACGCTCCGCACTTCTCCAACGGATAAGGCTGTTTCCAATGTACAATTGCAACTATGCGGTTATTGCAGATTCGCGGTCCGTATGGTAAAATACCATCGAAGGAAAGGAGTGGCAGTATGTATCAGCTCAACAAATTCTGCAATATTATTTTTGATTTGAGAAAAGAACGCGGTTGGACACAGACAATGCTTGCGGAGAAGCTCAATATTGCTCCGCAATCCATATCAAAATGGGAATGTGGCATAGGGTATCCCAATGTGACGCTCTTTCCCGTTATTGCGGAGTTGTTTCATGTTCCGATAGGTGTTCTTTTCGGCGAGGGATCAGAGGAGGGAAAAGTGGCAATGGATCTTGGCAGCGAACGTAATTTTGTTTTTGAACCGTTAGAAGATATTGAGATCATGGTTGGAAATCCGTGTGATATTGAGGTAAAAGACGGAGTAAGTGACCATGCTTCTTTACATGTGGAAGGGGATTTGAAATTTGTAGAATATATCTCTGCGGAAATCATCGATGGGAAACTATATGTCAATATAAAGAATCCGACTGGCTCGGATACCCATTGGAATCCATATGACAGAGGCGATTACAGAAAAGCCAACAGGATCGTTATTCATTCGGGTGCTGTGGATTCAAATTGCTGTATTACAAATTATCTTGATCTTGTATTATCCACGCGCGAGACCATCGATCATACGTATAAGTGGACCTGCAGAAAAGAGAATGCATCGGGATAAGTGGTCGGGAATTTGCGGACTTGTTGGGTGCTGAGGCAGTGTGAAAACATGAAGATGACATCGGAAAATGAAAAAATCCGGAAACAAAACGTTTCCGGATTTTTCTATCTGAGTGACTGGACTTGAACCAGCGGCCTCTACCACCCCAAGGTAGCGCGCTACCAACTGCGCCACACCCAGATAAACTATATGCTTTCCGACAGCTTCTATATTATAGCACCAAATCGTCATTTTGTCAAGGCATTTTTTGAGATTTTTCTTCGGTTTTCTATCGGGAAAGACCATGCTCCGGCGTGGTTTGGGTGTGCTGCGCCGTTTTTTTTCGTGTGTCGATATTTGCCATTGCCGGTGCAAATTTCCCGCCGTTTTTTGCTGTATGCCGGGAACTTTTCCGCCGACAATGCGTCTAATCGAACAGAAATCCAAACGAGAGGGAGAACGACTATGAAACAGAACCATATGAGAACGCTTGTGACCTTCGTATCCACGCTGCTTCTTCTGTCTTCCTGCGGCAGTGCAGGCAAGTCTATGCCGATGAACGGGGCGGACGCGACTCTCTATGCGGAGACTGCTGCGTCTGCGGCTTATGAAAACGATTACGGCTCCTACGACGATAGCTGGGATATGGCGATGGACGAATCCGGCTATACGACGATGGCAAAAGCGGCTCCCATGCAGACGAACGCAAACCGCTCGTCCTCCCAGACGAGTACGGCGGAAAACGATCTCGAAAACCGAAAGCTCATCAAAAACGCCAATCTGTCTATCGAAACACAGACCTTCCCCGACTGCATCGATGCATTGACGGCACAGATCCGCAAATATGGCGGTTATATCGAGAATTCCAGCGTCTATGGAAACGAGGAGTACGAACGGCGGAGCGCGGACTACACGATCCGTATACCGGAGGAGCAGTACGAAAGCTTTCTTGCGGGTGTGGTGACGGTCGGCAGTGTGGTCAGCCGCACGGAATCGGTAGAGGACGTGACCTTACAATACACCGATGTGGAAAGCCGGATCCGCTCTCTGGAAACCGAATACAATACACTGCTCACCATTCTCGAAAAGTGCGACAACGTGTCCGACGTGATTGAGGTGCAGAACCGGATCACCGACGTGACCTACGAGCTGGACAGCTACAAATCCCGCCTGCGTACCTACGACAATCTCATTTCCTACTGCACTGTCTATGTCAATGTGAATGAGGTTCGTACCTACACCGAGCCGACGGAGAACATCACCCTGTGGCAGCGCATCACCCGTGACATCCGCGACAATTACGCAGATCTGGGCGACGGGATGATCGATTTCTTCATCTGGATTGTCTCTGCACTGCCGATTCTTCTCGCGATTGCCGTGGTCGTACTCCTGATCGTACGTGCCGTGCGCCGTGCCAATCGGAAGCGGCTTGAACGGGAAAAAGAGGCGGAGATGGCAAAATACCCACAGTATACGGCACAGAAGCCCGTAGAGGAAAAGCATAAGGAGCCAAGCGGCAAAATCTAAACACGCAAATCTACCGAAACCAAAAAACAGAGGAGACCCATCATGAAACGATCCGCCGCGCAGTACAGACCTAAAATCCGTAAAAGTGTCCTGTGGCACAACTGCATCGGGTACGCCATCGCGCTGTTATGCCTGATTGTCCTTGTGGCGACCGGGGTGAACGCCGCTATGCTTGTCGGAATGCGCTCCTCCATCGTGACCATGAACGATCTGCCGACGGATGCGGACTGCGTACTGGTGCTTGGAGCCGGGGTACGCGCGGATGGATCGCCCAGTCCCATGCTTGCCGACCGGATTGCGACAGGTGTTGCGGTATACGAAAACGGCGGGGGGACGAAGCTGCTCATGAGCGGCGACCATGGCAGACCCGATTATGATGAGGTGAACTGTATGAAGCGCGAGGCCATCCGCGCCGGGGTGCCGTCGGAGGATATTTTCATGGATCACGCCGGATTTTCGACATATGATTCCCTGTACCGTGCAAAATACATCTTTGGCGCACAGAAGATCATCATCGTGACGCAGGAATATCACCTCTATCGCGCCCTGTATCTCGCAAATGCGTTGGGATTGGAGGCAGTCGGTGTCGCGGCGGACAGACAGCCATACGCGGGACAATCGCTCCGGGATGCAAGGGAGGCTGTCGCGCGGGTCAAGGATATGGTATTCGCCATCTGGCAGCCTGAGGCATCCGTGACCGGCAGTGCGATTTCTCTTGCGGAAAGCGGCGATGTGACCAACGATAAGACAGACGCCATGTACGTGCAGGAGAAGCTGTGGAACCGTTTTGTTGGCAAGCGACTTGCGGGTGTATGACAGTGTACACCGAAAACAGAAACCAAAAAGCGGAAAAATATAGGAACATATTATCTTGACAAAGTGTCGCCCGTACCGTATACTATATAGTATATGATACGGGCGGCTGTCTGTGTGGCAGGAAAGGCGGCAGTAACGTATGGCAGTTTATAGAAAACAGGAGAATAAAGCAGAATGATCGAAATACAGAATACCGCAGTGATGAACATCGAGGGCGCGATTCGTGGTGCCCGCAATCCGATGAACAGCTGGGCAAGAAGCGACAGCTATACGGATGCAGAGGGCGTTTTCCGTCTGGGGGATGCGGATCTTGACCTGGCGTGTCGGCTCATCCATTCCGGGACCGATCACCGTAAGTTTATACGGCAGATTTTCGTGTCTGTCGATGTGTCCGCGCCGCTGTATTGGTGGAAGGAGTTCGACACCTACAAGGTGGGGACCGTCGCCAATTCGACAAGCACCATGCACAAGATCCACGCCAAGCCCTTTTCCCGTGCGGATTTCTCCTGTGACCGCATGACGCCGACCGCTCTTGCTTGTCTCGACCACATCATTGCGGTGCTGGAGGAGCGGCGGCAGGTCTTTGTTGCAGAGAAGGAGCGCGCGGCATGGGACGATATGATCCAGCTGCTGCCGAGCAGTTATAATCAGATGCGGACTTGTTCGTTTAATTATGAGACACTGATTAATATTTATTATGCCAGAAAGGATCATAAGCTGGCGGAGTGGCATACATTCTGTGACTGGATCAAGACCTTGCCGTATGGGGAAGAATTGATTATTGGGG
>USGH01000047.1 GCA_900554225.1 uncultured Eubacteriales bacterium
GGTTTGCGCGGAAAGCATACGGCACCGACGACAGCTCCGATCACGCCGCAGAGAATGATGGAGGTGCCGGAGGATACGCCCGCGAACAGCGGAATGTACCGCAGCGCACAGGACAGTCCGGCGGCGACCAGCACCACGATGAGGATCCCGCGTGATTTCCGTGCCGGCGGAATGATGATCGCGAAAAACATCCCGTAAATCGCCAGTCCGAGGGCACTGCACAGCCGCGGCGGCAGAATGTTCCCGGCAATGCCGCCGAGCAGGGTGCCTGTCGACCAGCCGAGAAACGGGAGCAGGATCAGTCCGTACAGGAATTGTCGGCTCAATTCTCCCGGTCTCCCTGCCGCAACGGCAAAAATCTCATCCGTGATGCCGAATGCGGTGACGAGACGGTGCGGAACGGTCAGCGATTTATCCGCCTTTTGCGAGAGGGAGAGGCTCATCAGGGAATAGCGCAGATTGATGATAAACTCCGCGATTGCCATTTCGATATAGCTGCCGCCGGTCACGATGATCGACAGTCCGGCAACCTGTCCGGCAGAGGTCAGATTCGTCATGGAAATGAGAAGCGCGATCCATGGAGAAAGCCCTGCATTGGCGGCAGCGATCCCAAAGCCAAACGATACGGAAATGTAGCCGAGCGCGATCGGAATCCCCTGCCGCAGTCCGCAGAGAAAGTCCGTCTTTGATTTTTGCGGGATGAACAAGAATGAACCCTTCTTACTGTTGAAATTCAAAAGGTTGTCATAAGGCAACTGTTCCTATAGTATACCATATCGCGTCTGGATTTACAAGAGCAGAAAAACACAGGAGAACCATGGCGAACCACAGCTTCTCCTGTGCGAATTTGTGAAAAATCGGTTGCCGGACGCAGATTTCTTTCCGTTATCCCGCCAAAAACGACAGCCTGTATGCGGAAAGAGCGGCGGTGCGCCTTTGCGGTATGTTACGACAGAGCCTTGAGCAGCTCCCGGCGCGCGGCACGGAAGATATGCGGATCGTACTCCACATCGCGGAACGAGCGGAAAACGGCAGCGCAGATGGCATCCGCTCTGGCACGATCCGTTTCAGCAAGCTTTTTGAGCATTTCATATTCCTCGGCACTTGCACGGTGATTCTCCAGCCGGATCGACATCCACGGGCCGGAATCGCTCGGGTAGATCAGATGCGTGTCTCCGGCGGGCAGATGGCAGACCGAATCGGTGTTGTGATGCTCCGGGCAGTTTTCCGTAAAGGGATCCTGTCCCGGCTGATAGCACATCGCCGCCCAATGGAGGTATCCGGTCAGATTGTACCTGTAGTTGCCCCAGAAGAGATAGCGCGTGGAGAGGAGCGGATAGTCCATGAACCGGTTGATGTATCCGGGCTCACGCGGACCGCAGCAGACATAGTGCCAGATCTCGTCCCCATTGGCGCGCAGGGTCTCCATTTCCTTCTGATGGCGGTCATATTCGGCGTTCAGCGGCACCCAAATGTCGAGCGCACCGTGCAGATTGCCGTAGGACATCGCGTCCACGAGACGAATATCCGGAACAAATTTGCGGATCAGTCCACAGAGCGCACGGAATTCGGTGGCGTTGTAGGTGTTCGGCTCATCCGCGACGCCCATGATGAATTTGTCCAGCCAACCGTTTTTCTCAAGCATATCATGGAGTGCGGGCAGATACTGGGACAGATAGCAGTACCCCTCGTAGGACATCGATGGGATATCGCCGTTTACAAGGATCGTCGATTCGTGCCAGCTCTTGCGCCATCCGACGCTCGGGCCGTTGAAGAACTTCATGCCAAGCGCGAAATACCGACGCATCGATTCCTCCATCGGCGTGAAATCAAAGGCGTATCTGTTGTCGCCGAGATTGGTTACGATCGGACCGCGCATGTACATCATGTTCTGGTGCATCCGACGAAGCAGTGCGATACAGCGGCGATCCATCTCGTCCCATTCCGGCGTGCCCGGCTGTACGTGGAAGTACGGCTCCAGCTGTCTCTGCGCGTATCCCTGGATGATCGTCAGCGTCTCCTCCGGCACCACGGCGGCATAGACCTCGATCGTCACGGGAACCCGCACGTCCTCTACGAGAATCTGTCCCTTGTAGGTCCCGGGCTTTGTCTCCTCCGGGATCACAAACGCGAGATACAGCCCGCCATCTCCCTTTGTGACCGGGATCGTACCGTCATAGGGGCGCAGACAGTCGTATACCAGAAACGGCGCGATCCGTTCGGGGTAATGGGGCGCGCGATTCTCCGGTGCGATCCCCTCGTTGCGCTCTACATTGACGGGATACAGCCCATAGATTTCGCAGGAAAAGGGCAGCCCATCTGTTTTTACGGAGATTTTGCCTTCGTCCGGCACGTCGGAGAGCAGGATCTGTGTGGCGGCATAGGTGCGGCGCGGTGTGTCCAGTGTGACGGCATCGGCGGCGGATTGGTAGCTCCATTCGCCCGGATACGTGTATTCCGCCGCGTCGACTACGATGTAACGCATGGTATTTTCCTCCTTGATTCTCCCGTTTGCGGGATGGATTTTCTTTGGGATGCGCTGAATCAATCAACTTGAAATCAGCGTTTTTCTTTATTATAGCGGTTCTTTACGGAAAAGTAAAGAGAAATTGCGGGATTTTTCCTGTGGATCTACAAAAATGGAGCCGTCTGTGCCTTGCAAAATCGGTCAGAATCTGCTATAATACCTACGTTATATTTTATTTTCAAAAAAGCATGAGGCGCATACGTGAAAAAAGGAAGAATCATCGCGCTGGTCGTGGCACTGCTGATCCCCGCTACACTGGTCGCGTGTTATCAGTACCTCTTTGGAAAAATGGACCGCGACCGGTTTACGGCACCGGAATCTCTGTCCGTCGTGGATACCGGAAACATTGTCCGTGTGCCGACGATCGAGCAGGAAACGGTGTCCGAGGGCATTCTCGATGAGGACGGCAACCTGACCGACTTAAAGCTCCCGGACGAGGCTCTGGCGATACTGGAGGAAGCCACCGCGGATACCACGGAGCGGGAAGCTGAGACCGAATCCGAAACGGAATCCGAAACGGAGACCAGGGTACCCGAGACCAAGGCACCGGAAACCAGACCGCCGGAGACCAAGCCTGTGGAGACCAGACCGATAGGGGATGCGGTACAGCTCGATAAGCATGTGAGCTACCTTTTGCCCGGCTCCGATAAGATCAAGATTTTTGTCATCTATGGTCTGGATGAGAAAACCGCTTCGGACGTGATCATTCTCACCGCCGTCGATCCGATCCACAATAAGGTCAAAATCATCTCCATCGCCCGGGATACCTATTCCTATATCTCGGAAAAGGGCGCGCATTCCAAGCTCAATTACGCCTATTCGATGGGTGGTCCCACCCTTGCGGTCAAAACGCTGAACGAAAATTTCTATCTCCATGTCGAGGATTACGTTGCCGTCAATTTCGAGCAGACCGCAAGTCTTGTTGATATTATGGGCGGCGTGGATGTGGAATTGCGAGAGGACGAGATTGAGGCGATCTATGCATTCCGCGATGTTATGACCCCCGGCGTGAATCACCTCAACGGCGAACAGGCTCTCTCCTATGCCAGACTCCGCTACATCGACAACGACCTGTCGCGCAATACCAGACAGCGCAAGATCGTCGCCGCCCTGTACGACAAATTCCGCACCCTGAATGTCACCAAATATCCGGAGCTGATCCGCGAAACCGCCGGACTTTGCGCCACCTCCTTTACCGACGCGGAGCTGTTGTCCCTCGGTACCACGGTGCTGGGCATGAAAAGCTGTACGTTTGAACAGTACAATTTCCCGAATGCGAATACAAGCTGCTGGACGGGCTATATCGACGAGCTGCTCTATTTTGTCTACGATACCAGCATCGTCAGCGACCAGATTTACAAAATCATCTACGAGGATTACTACGTCAGCGGCTATGTATCATAGGAGGGCTTTTTCTTCTGTCTAAAGACAGCATAGCTGGTGGTTTTTTCTCGCTTAAGCTACAATAAATCCCGCCGGCAGCGCGGAATGTCTGCCGGCGGGATTGTGCGTGGAATGTGTTGGATAAGCGAGCTATGCGGATTGCTTTGGAGGCATCGTAACATGACGGGTTCAATGTGATTGCGGGACGTTATTTGAAGATTCTCAGTCCCTGGATATCACTGAAATCAAAAGTTGTTGCCGTCCAACACGCATTCATGAGAACATTGTCACCAGAAGTCCCATAATAACTAACAGGGTCACATACAGTAAAATATGCACCATAAGTCATGTCTGTTGCAACGGCTCTGCTGTCCAAAGACCCGTTGAAAAATCTGACGGCAGCAAAAGTAGAGGGATCATCTACAGGACACTTGGTAGAATTTGTGATTGTTATCGGCATTACTATATCTTCTGTTGAGCGGCTTAACGGGTAAGTTGATGCTACTCCAACAATTAAGTGGGTGCCGTTACTTGAATCTGAAAAGTAAATCCCAACCCCCTGCGGATACTTGTTGATATAGTACGCCAGATTATGAGCTTTCTGGGCATCTGTTTTTCCAGACAAATCTACAGTAGAATAGGTAGCGTCGAAATTATTAGCGATTGTAGTGGGAGTTGTAAATACAGGGTCAGAAGAATAAGATGCGATGTATTTTCCAGAAGTACTGTTATAAGTAATGGAAGGAAAACCGGCATTGGCATACGTAACAGTAAAGGGATCGGCTTCTAAGTATGCGGTGGTTGTGAGAGAAGAACGAACATCTACTACTCTAGATGAAGTAGTATTTCCAAGATTTTTCAAAATCATAGCATAGGATGTAACAAAACAGCCTTCACTATAAATTCTGTTGTACCAGCTCGTTGAGGAGTACGAACCGGAAGAACAATAGAGTTTGTTGAGATTTGTGGTTATATAATTAGGGGTGTTTTTGTTGGTATAATAAATATACGAAGAAGCATAACACGGAAGACAGAAAATGTTGAGGAATAACATGCAAACTGCTAAGAGTGTGCAAATGGTTCTGGTTTTATAAGTTGACTTAAATTTCGTAATTTTCCTCCTTGAATTCATCCTAAATTGTTTTCTTCATTATTTTTTGTGTGGGTGATTTCTGGAACGATTTCCATTTCTCCTGAATCTGTTTCAAGAGTTTCAGGGGGGGCGGTAGTGGTTGGGAGACTGTTGTATTGTGCAGAGTAATCTTTGTCGAGTTCAGTACCCTCAAAGACATTGTTGCCAAATAAAACAGATGCCGGGAGTTGTACTTCTTTAAGTGAATTACAGTACGCAAAAGCTTTATCATTGATACTTACAGTGGTTTGTGGAACAGAATCGAATTCTATGGTTTCCAAATAAATACAATTATCGAATGCACTTACTCCAATGTACTCAATATTTGAGGACATTCTGATTTGCCGAAGCCCATCGCTCATGTAATAGCAACAAAGGAATGCGTAATCTTCAATAATTGTGACCGTGTCTGGAATATAGACTGAAGTAATCACTCGCTCGTCGGTATACGTGAGTAAGTCAAAAACATGTTTGCCGATACTATTAATTCCATCGGGAATCACAACATCTCCGCCTGGACCGCAGTATTTAGTTAATACTGCAAGTCCATTTTCGTTATACTCAACCAGAAAATCTTGTGAGAAAGAGATGTCAGATGATTGGAAAGTACATGAAGGCAGAGTGAGAATTAGTGAAAACGTCACAAGAAACGCAAGTATCAATGATTTCAGAACCCTTTTCGTTTTTCATCACCTCCAGATTTTATGCCTTTACTACGCTTTTAAATTTGCTTGAAAAAAGCGCATAGTGTGGATTCGCAGGAATAACAACTATCCTGTGACCAACCCTATGCGCTAATGTGAATGCGTTTAATCGGATATGGTATTGTTTTGATCAGTTCATGTTTATCCGATGTATTAGGCATAGGATGGAACACTGTGCATTCGAAGCACTGGAAAAATACCATATCGATCACCCCCATTTATAAAATTCCAACTGATCTATCGTGATGAGAGATGCCCGATAGGGAACCTCTCTACCTGACCGTCTTTATTGTAACACAATAAGATTGAAATGTCAACACTAAATCTCACAAAAATTCAAAATAGTCAAATAGCATGATATTAATCATCATAACTTGTCTATATTGCTGACAGTCTTGCATGAATGAGAAAGGAATGTCTGGGCATCTCTTTAGTATACACAATGAAAAAGGGGAATCGAGCGATCCCCCCTTTCCTGTACTTTTTTACTGTACCTTTGCGTTCTCCGGCATGAGGTTGTCCTTTTTCACTGCCTGCCAGTTTACGGAAAATACCTCTACATCGTTGCCGTGTGACGCGGATTTCTCCTTGCGCGACTCCAGATAGCCGTCGTCCTTCATCTTCCGCATGGCATTTTTAACCATGTTCACATCCAATGCATAGCGGCGTGCGATCATTTCCGAGGTTTTTTGGAACGTGTGCTGGATCTGGAAGTAGCCGTTGTCTTTGACGCTGAAATATTCGAGAATGCGCTTGCAGTATACATCCATCACACCCTCGCCGTCTAAAATTTCATACCACGTCGCCTGATCCGTCAGCATACGGCTTGTCGAATTTTTAACGCCGCAGATGCCGACAGGATGTCCCGACTGTACGAGATACATCACCGCGTAGGTAAAATGTCCGTCCCCGGTCATCAGAATAAACGTCTCATTGCCTTCCGAGACCGCCGCCTTCCGATAGATACAGTCGAGCATGATAAAATCGGTATCGTTCTTCATTTTCGGGTTGCACGACGTGTCGATGATAAAGTTGCTGTATTTCCGCAGCTTATCGATCTCGCGGTATACCTCCGGATCCGAGTAATCGGCGAAAAAGTAAATCTCCGGAATGTAATATTGTTTGCGCATCTTTGCGATCCATCCATCCAGCGCGGGCGTCACATTGTAGTTGTTCTTCATCGAATAGAACCAGCTCTCGTAATCCACAAAAACATACGCCGTAGGCATTTTGGAACGGTTTTCCAGGAATTTTGGTTTCTTCATCTTATTTCTCACCTCCTTTCAGTGGGATGTAAAAGTTCTTGCCAAGCTTCTTTCAAGAAGCGTCTCCGTTTCCCCCGTCTCCCCCGTTCTCCGTAACCAGACAGCGTAAGCCGGAATCCGGTAAGCCGCGAACCTCTTCGAGGGTGTCGTCGCGGATCAGCTCTCCGATGGAGCCTGCCGTGATGAAGCCGGAGCGCGGGTTCTTGACCGAATCGATGTGTCCCCGTACCGTCGCTTCTACGTCGGAATATTCAAACGCGAGATCCGCACCTTCCATCGTGCAGTTTTCGAGACGCAGATTCTTGCAGTAACAGAGCGGCTGCGTTCCCGCAATGTGGCAGTTGATCAGCGTAAGTCCGTCCGAGAACCATGCCAGATACTCTCCCCGGATCGTGGAATGTATCACCGTCACATTCTTCGCGTGCCAGAAGGCGTCCTTCGTGTCGAGATCGCTGTCCCGGATCACCACGTTTTCCACATACTGGAACGAGTATTTCCCGTGCATTCTGAAGCGGTTCAGCTCCATGTCCCGGCACTCCAAAAAGAGATATTCCGCTGTGATCTCCGTGTCCGCTACCTGTACGCCGCGGCATTTCCAGCCAAATTCCGGCGAGACGATCCGGCAGTTCACGATCTCCGTCCGGTCGCATTCGCGCAGACATTTGATCCCGCGGATGTCGCAGTCGTCGATCCTTCCGTCCGCTGTGTACCAGAGCGGCGCGCGCGTTCCCTCATCCATTGTGGAATGCACCAGCGTGAAGCGATTGGCGTGCCACAGAGGGTAGCGCAGATGAAAATCGCAGTCCCGCACCACAACGTCCCGCGCTTCCTTCAGCACCGATTCGCCGTCTGCCGGACCTCCAAAGGTGCAGCCGACCACGTCCCCTTCCACAAGATTGTATAACGATCTTTCCGCATCAAACGTCTCTTTTTCGATAAGCCTGCGCATTGGAGTCCACTCCCGATTTCTAAAATTTTTCTGCTGCTTTTATTATATCTATTATATCAGATTTTTCGCTGTATGACAAGAGGGTGCGCCGATTTTTTCGACGGAATCTCGCAGCCCATGGAAAGGAGCCAGTCATGGCCAACGCAAAGTATCTCTCCCGCACCGGCATATGCACCACCGATCTCGCCGCCCGTCCCACCGATCCGCTCCTGAGTGCCGACGTGCTGTTCTCGATAATCGCCGCCGCAGGTTATACCACTGTCCAGTTCGGCTTCTCCACCGTCTCCGATACCGGATTTATCGCCGACGGGAAGATCGAGTTTCCCGACTGCACCGACCTCATCGCCGACGGAACCACGGAAAGGATCCGCACAGCCGCACAGCAGCACGGGATCGAAATCTCCGCCACAAACGGCACGTTCAATATGGCACATCCCGATCCCCAGGTACGCGCGGAGGCGATCCGGCGGTTCGACAGCTTTCTTGCGGCATCCAAAGCCCTCGGCGCGTCCATTGTCTCCCTGTGCAGCGGTACGCGCTGTTCCCGCCATCTCTGGACGTATGATCCCGCAAACCGCACGGACGAGGCGTGGCGCGATATGCTTCATTCCATGTGCCGCTGTACGGAGCTTGCCGAACGCCGCGGTATGCTCCTTGCCGTGGAAACCGAAGCGTCCAACGTCATCTCTACGCCGGAGGACGCACGCCGTCTGCTCGATGCCGTCGGATCGCCGCATCTCAAAATGATCCTCGATCCCGCCAATCTTTTCCTGCCCGGTACCGCACGTCCCGAGAATGTCCGGGGGACTCTGCGCCATGCCGTTGATCTGTTCGGAGACGATATTGTCCTTGCGCACGGGAAGGATATTCGCGCCGGAGCCGGGATCGATTTCTGCGCCACAGGGGAGGGGATCATTGCGTATCCGTATCTTGCCGCGCTCCTTACCGAGATCGGCTTCACGGGCGATATGATGCTCCACGGCATTTACGATGTGCGTAAATTTGCCAAAGCCCGACAGCTCTGGGAAGCCTGCCGCATCGTGCGCTGATCCTCCGATTCCGCGAAATAATGCATAAATAGCCGATAGTATGCCGTGTTCAGGCGCGGATGCGGTCGGCTTTTTTCTGCCTCCAACCTTCTGCAATTGCAAAAAGCGCATACAAACCGTAGGAAATTGCGCGAAATTAACGATTTCTACACAATATGTTGCCTGTTTCGATCTGGAATCTCCATTGCTATAGTGGTATACTATTTATAAAACCATATTCCATAGAAGGGGAGAGACACATGGCGAGAACACCTACGGAAACGAATACCTATATTGAGGGGCTTGCGGAGAAATCCTGTCAGAATAACCACATCGTCCCGGAAATGTACGGGGAGCATCACGTGTACCGCGGTCTGCGCGATCTCAACGGAAACGGCGTGGTCACAGGTCTGACGGAGATCTCCCGGATCGAGGCAAAAAAGCGCGGTCCGAACGGGGAAGAGCTTCCGTGCGAAGGACAGCTGTATTACCGCGGTGTCAACGTGCGCACGCTGGTCAACGGATTCCTCACAGACGATCGTTTCGGATTTGAGGAGACGCTCTATCTGCTGCTGTTCTCCGAGCTGCCGGATGCCGCGGAGCTTGCACGGTTCCGGGAGCTGCTTGCGGAATATCGTCGCTTGCCGACCTCTTTTGTCCGGGATATGATTATGAAGGCACCCGGTCGTGATATGATGAACATTCTCTCACGCAGTGTCCTTGCTCTATATACCTACGACGACAATCCGGACGATACCGCGGTGGCGAATGTACTGCGCCAGTGCTTGCAGCTTGCCGCCGTATTTCCGCCGCTTGCCGTATACGGGTATCAGTCGTACCGGCATTTTCATCTCGACAAAAGCCTTGTGATCCACCGCTCCGATCCGGCATTGTCCACGGCGGAGAACCTGCTGTATCTTTTGCGGGAGGACGGGCAGTATACCCATCTGGAGGCAAAGCTTCTGGATCTTGCCCTGGTGCTCCACGCGGAACATGGGGGCGGCAACAACTCCACCTTCACTACCCACGTCGTCACATCGTCCGGCACCGATACGTATTCCGCCATCGCCGCGGCACTGGGATCGCTGAAGGGACCGAGACACGGCGGCGCAAACATCAAGGTGGTCGGTATGTTTGACGATATGAAGGCAAATATCGATACACGGGACCGCGGTGCCATCGAGGGGTATCTCCGGCGGCTGCTGGATAAAGAAGCATACGACCGTGCCGGACTGATCTACGGGATGGGGCACGCTGTGTATTCGCTGTCCGATCCGCGCGCCGATATATTGCGGGACTGCGCCCGCGTCCTGTCGGTCGAAAAGGGGCTGGAGGCGGAGTACGAGCTATACGAAACGGTGGCGGAGATCGCTCCGCGCGTCATTGCGGAAAAGCGGCGGATGTACAAGGGGGTCAGCGCGAATGTGGATTTTTATTCCGGACTGATCTATCGGATGCTTGCTCTGCCGGAGGAACTGTACACGCCGCTGTTCGCCATTGCACGGATCGCAGGCTGGAGCGCACACCGGATCGAGGAGATCCAGAACGCCGGAAAGATCATCCGTCCGGCATACATCGGCGTTCGTCCAGAGCAGGCGTATATCCCCCTTGCCATGCGCGGATAACGCCTTTTGCCCAACCCGAAAACGGTACTCTGTGCGATTCGCTCCGGGTACCGTTTTCGTTATGGATCGGAGGCAGGCGGCCGCGCGGCGCGTTCCAGGATCGTCGATGGAATATAGATCCGTTTCTGCGCGGGAAATTGACTGTAGGTCAGATAATGGTGCGCGATCTCCATTGCCTGTCTGCCCTCGGCGTATACATCCTGGTTGCACGCGGCGAATACACCGTCCGGCAGCTTCCCGTTGACCAGCGGCACATCGTGACAGAGCAGTGCACAGTGATCCCGCAGTCTTGTGTGGTCGGATAGACGAACCTTTTCCACGGCACACGGCAGGTGTGCATAGCCGAACGCGGCGTACAGGGCGTATGGGCGCACACCATCGGCAGCGATCCTTTCGCAGGGGGGATTCCTTGGAGAGTGCAATGTGCCCGACAGAACCGATGCCATGCGGGACGGGAAGGTCTTGGTGGGGGTTAAAAATGTGTCGGTCAATTCGATCCGTTGGGGCGGCGGCAATCCGGCTTCGGCAAGGTACCGCGAAAATCCCTGGGCGCGCAGATCCACATTCCGATTCACCCCCGGCGTGAGGGTCAGCAGATACGGTACGTGATCCCGCAGCCGGCGCACATAGACCTCTCCCATTGCATAGCCGTCCGCTTCCGCGTCGCTGCCGAGATAAAAGCCGTTTGTGAGGATTCCGTCGTCCTCGGAGAGGAGCAGCACCAGCCGTCCGGGTAAGAGCGCGGTCAAGGCTTCCCGAATCGCGGGCGTGACCGATGCCGCAACGAGCAAAACCCGGGCGCGTACCGATTCCCGCAGATAGGCAAGCACCGAATAATCGTCCCGCAGACGGGTATAGACGTTGCACTTCATCGGATGGCGCATATCCTCGTGGTCCCCCAGTCCGCGGCGCATTTCCTGCCAGAAGAATCCGGGTGTGTCCGGCAGCAGGCTGTAGATCGCGCATTCCGGGACGGTCGTTTCCCCGATCGCCGCTAAGATCCGTTCCCGCGTTTCGGAATCCACGCCCCCGCAATGGTTGAGCGCGCGACTGACGGTGGCTTTGCTCACGCCCATTGATGCCGCAAGTGCCGTTACTGTATCGTTCTTCATACGCGCTCCCCCTGTAGTTTCGGCAAATATACCAAATTTCGCTCTGTGATTTTGTGCTTTTGGCACATGACATGGAACGCTTTTTTCTGGTATACTGTAGCCATACCGGTATACTGGATGCAAATTGCCAACGTTTTTGTATCAGTATAGCATATCCAAAGAAAAAATACAATGCAGATTGCAAAACGGGAGTGAGCGTATGGATAGAAAATTGCGGATCGGCGTATTTGGCGGCGCGCGTGGGAACTCGATGATTCAGGTACTTCTGCACCATCCGGAGGCGGAGCTGGTGGCGGTTTGTGATAAATACGAGCCGCTGCTCCGGCAGGCAAAAGCAAACGCAGAGGCGGCGGGACTGCATATCGAATGCTTCACGAATTTCGATGATTTTCTCGCCTATGATATGGACGCGGTTGTGCTTGCCAATTACGCAACGGAGCATGCGACCTTTGCCATTCGCTGCCTGAAAGCGGGACGGCACGTGCTGAGCGAGGTGCTGCCCAGCGAGACGATGGCACAGGCGGTGGAGCTGATCGAAACGGTCGAGAAAACGGGGCTGGTGTATGCCTATGCGGAAAATTACTGCTACATGGATCTCACGTTTGAGATGTGGCGGCAGTACCAGTCCGGCGCGATCGGAGACGTGACCTACGCGGAGTGCGAATATGTCCACGACTGCGCGTCCTGCTGGATCGGGATTACCTACGGCGATCCGGCGCATTGGCGGAATCACCTTTGCCCGACCTTCTACTGCACGCATTCCCTTGGTCCGATCATGACGATCACCGGACATCGTCCCGTGCAGGTCGTTGGCTTTGAAAATCCGCCGATCGAGGAGTTCTATCACCTCGGCCAGGCCGGCGGTCATTCCAGCGGCATCGAGATGGTCACGCTCGATAACGGCGCGACCGTGCAGAGCATCCACGGCCCGCTCAAGCGTGAGCCGGCGCACACCACCTACGAGGTGTACGGTACGAAGGGCTATCTGGGCACGACCCCGGACGGACAGGTGACCTGCT
>USGH01000048.1 GCA_900554225.1 uncultured Eubacteriales bacterium
ACGCGAAACACGGCTCCCATAGACGCACGGACTGTCTTTGGCGAGGTGGTATCCGCACAGCCGCACGTGATCACCCCATCGATCCCGAATGCGGCGGCGGAACGGAGAATGGTACCCAGGTTGCCGGGATCCTGGATCGTGTCGAGGAGCAGATAGCGTCTGTCCGGCGCGCATTGCGGCACTGTTCCCCCATGCGTTGGCAGCACAACGATGATCCCCTGGGGTGCTTTTTCGGTAGAGATTTTAGAAAATGCCTCCGGGGAGGTGAGGATGATCCGGCAATTCCGGCACACGGCTATATCGAGCAGGTGAAAAATCGCATCAGTATTGGCAAGTGCGTCCTCGGATACCACCACCATCTCCGGATGGGCATGGCGGAGGGCTTCCCCGGTCAGCTTTACACCCTCTGCGAGATAAAGCCCATATTCCGCGCGATATTTGGCGTCCGCAAGCTTGGATAAGACGGTGACGGAGGTGCCTGTGCGGGACTTCCAGTAATCGGCGTGGTAACGGTCAAGAAATGTGTCTTTGTTCATATGGCAATTCGCTCCCGGACGGTGATCAGGATACAGGAAAAGAAAATGGGCGTTACCAGAAAGCCGCAACGCCCAATTTGCTTATGTTCGATTAGAGAGCAGCCTTTGCCTGTGCAACGATCGCAGCAAATGCTTCCTTATCCGCAACGGCGATTTCAGCCAGCATTTTTCTGTTCAGGTTGATGCCCGCCTTCTTCAGACCGTGCATCAGCTGAGAATAGTTCATGCCGTTTACCTTAGCCTGCGCGGAGATACGAGCGATCCAGAGCTGACGGAATTCTCTCTTCTTCTGCTTTCTGCCGATATACGCATAGTTACCGCTCTTCATGACGGCCTGTTTTGCCATCTTAAAGTGCTTGCTCTTGGAACCCCAGTAACCCTTGGCAGCCTTCAGAACCTTATTTCTTCTCTTACGCGTCATCAGCGCGCCCTTAATTCTTGCCATTTTCTTCTATCCTTTCTATCGTCTCTGTCGTTCGTTTTTCTCAGTCCTTACCGATGAGTCTCTTCACGGTAGCGGTCATAGCCGGGCTGAGGATCTGGCTGGAGCGGAGATGTCTCTTTCTCTTCTGGGTCTTCTGACCGAGGTTATGACGATGATCGGAATGGAACACCTTAACTTTACCGGTACCGGTTACAGCATATCTTTTGCAAGAAGCTCTGTGTGTCTTGATCTTTCCCATTTTTTTGTATCCTTTCGATTTCGGAAGTGCTGCTGCATGGCTGCTTTTGCGTACATATCCCGCATGATCTGCCTGATTTTCGCAAAAGCCCGCTATACACAGCGTTTCCTTAGAGTATGAACTTCACTATGGATGTCCGGTGCGCATCTCACGACCGGCGGCACTTGGCAGCGACTGTACGCCCGATTATTTGGCAGCCTGCTTATCCGGACTCAGCGGAGCGATGAACATGGTAAGCTGCTTGCCTTCCAGTACGGGCTTTTTATCCACGGCACCGTATTCGGAGCAGGCAGCGGCGAACCGGCTCAGCACATCCAGACCAAGCTCCTGATGCACGATCTCTCTGCCTTTGAATCTCAGCTTGACGCGGACCTTGTTGCCGTCCTTTAAGAATCTCGTTGCATGACCGACCTTTGTTTCAAAGTCATGATCGTCAATGCGGCAGGACAGCTGCACTTCCTTGATCTCCACGATCTGCTGCTTTTTCTTCGCTTCCTTTTCCTTCTTATCCTGCTCGTAGCGGTATTTACCGTAATCCATGGCACGGCATACCGGCGGCGTGGCGGTCGGAGCGATCAGTACCAGATCAAGACCACGGTCGTATGCGTAGGTTTTGGCGTCATTCAGACTCATAATGCCCAGCTGACCGTTGTTTTCGTCCAGCATACGCACTTCTCTCGCTCTGATGTCGTCGTTGATATACAGTTCTTTTGCGCTAATAACTATGCACCTCCGTTTATGAAACAAAAAACGTGCCGGAAACATATCCCCGCACGAAAACAAACCGCCAATCGGTCGCTTTTATGAACCGGACAACTTACGTCGGACGGTGAGAACGGAGTATGTTCTGCTTTTTTATCCTCTGGTATTATACAATACCGCGGCGGATTTGTCAATAGGTTTCCCATAAAAAGATAAAAAATTCCGTCTACAGCACCTGTCGGATTTTCTCCAGCGCCGCCTTTTCGATTCTGCTGACGTAGGAACGCGAGATACCAAGCCGATCCGCCACCTCCCGCTGTGTTTTCGCATTCTCCCTGCCGAGTCCGTAGCGCAGGATGATGATCTCCCGTTCCCTCTCGTCAAGATGACGCATGATGTATTCGCCCGCCTTCGTCAGCTTCATGCGCGTGTCGATGTCATCCGCGATGGTATCGTCGCACTGGATGATGTCCATGTAGGTCAGCGGATTGCCGTCCCGGTCGGTGTCGATCGTTTCATGGATGGACACCTCGCGCTGAAACTTGTTCTGCGAACGAAAATACATGAGGATCTCGTTCTGGATACATTTTGCGCTGTAGGTGGTAAATCGTGCGCCGTTTGCGGGATCGAATGTGTCGATTGCCTTGATCTGTCCGATGGAACCGATGGACAGAAGATCCTCCTGACACGGACTTGCGGCGTAGTATTTCCGCACAATATGGGCGACCAGACGCAGATTGTGGCAGATGAGCTTTTCCCGCGCCGTCATGTCTCCCGTATCGCGGTATCGGCGAAACAGCTCCTCCTCCACATCTCTGGCAAGCGGCTCCGGAAACTGCTTTGGCGACGCGGCGGACAAGACCGTAAACGACAGTCCGGCAAAAAGCGACAGCAAAAACGCGAGCATATTTTCTTCCCCCTCACAGCTGATCTCTCCGTTTTCACTGTATGCGCGGACGGGGCAGATTATGTGTATCTGTTTTTTGATAATGCGGTCGGGCTATTCTTTTCTGCTGCACACGCATATTTTCACCACGCGCGGACATACTACGGACAGATTTACAGAAAGGAAGTACGCGTATGATACTGGATCGCATTTCCCTCAATCTTGTGATAGTCGGTGCGCTGAACTGGGGTTCTATCGGACTGTTCCAGTTTGACCTCGTCTCCTGGATCTGCGGCGGTCAGGATTCCCTGTGGGCAAGACTCATCTACACGCTGGTTGCACTTGCGGGAATCTGGTGCGTGTCCCTGCTGTTCCGTTCCAAAGAGCGGCAAGCCGATATGGACTGATCCGCCAAAAGCCGTCCCGCTTTGTTTTCCACAAGGCACAGGACGGCTTTTTCCGTTATATCGTTTTTTGCGCGCAGTCTGCACTGTATCCCTTGGATTCCGGTTTTCCTTATTTTCCGAATGCCGCGGTCACGCAGTCCGGCACCTCGCCTTCGCGCAGTCCGGTGAAGTATACCCCACTCTCCGCGGAATATGCGGCAAGAAGATACGTGCGGTCACATCTGCCGCAGCCGATCGCACCCGGCACGTCTTCCCCAATTCTCGCCGCAGCAGACAGTACCGCTTTTCGATCCGTTTCCAACTCGACGTACCAGTATCTGCCTGTATCCGCCTCTACGACCAGAAGTTCGTCAAAAAAGCGATCCAGGCAATCGACAAAATCCGCACATTCCCGGGTCAATCCGCGTGTTTCACGCCAGCTTGCCGTCAGACCCTCATCATTCACGGTATCTTCCCGCACCTCGATATCCTCAATATGGAACAGATCCGCATCCAGGGCATCCATGAATGCCTGCCACACCCCTGTCATATCGGAATATATCGGCAGCTCCACGGCACTGCTTCCTCTGCTGTCCTGCAGCCAGAAAACGATCCTCCCGACGATGGCTCCGTGGGTCATATCGTTTTCAATCGCCGTCCGGTATGCGTCCATCAGCGCGACGATACGGGGGTTTGCCACAACCTCCGGCTCGATCATCTCATAGATGCGTCCGCAGAGAGAGACATAGCCCATCCGCAGATTCTCGTAGTCGATTGCCGCGGTACGCTCCAGGAGATACGTCCGGTATTCCGGGCTGTTTCCGAAATCCTCGCCAAAGCCGTCGGACGCGGTGAGCATATCGATCTGTCCCCGTCTGGCAATCGGGATCCCGATCTTCGGATACACAATATAGCATACCGTCATCGTGGACAGGCATTCCGCCGTGCTGCCAAATTCCTCGACAGGAGGCACACCGTTGCGCAGGACAAAGAGCTTGCCGCTGTTTTCCGAGAGCTCCGTATCCTCGTTATACGCGGTCACGTCATAATCGGCAAGGGAGTCAAGCATCGACGGCACCTCTCCGCTCACACTCCTGTCCCGGTCGATGTAGAACGCCGCTCTTTCGTATTCCGTGCCATAGGACCAGGTTTTCAACGCGCGTATATCGGCAAGGATCGCATGCAGAGACTCCGGGTCGGATATGGTCACGGATTCCCTGCCGCTGCCGTTTGTATCCAGCACGACTTCCACGCGCGAGACCATATTGTCCGCATACATAAAGCTGTTCAGCCCGAAAATATCAAAGAACAGCACCGCATAGAGAAACACTGTCACTATGGATGTCACGCCAAAGCCGGGCAGTCCGCGGAACATTCCCTTCACGGAGCGTTCAATGAGGACGTTCATAAAGAGGAACGACAGCACAAGACCGCACAGCATTCCGAAAAGGATCCACCCGATTGTACGTACCGAAAAGAACGCTGTGATCAGCCAGCCGCCGAACAGTCCGCTTGTAAAGATCACAAGATACTTCACAATGTTCTGGAACGTTTTCCACACAACGGAGGAACCGGACAGCTCGCTCTTCCGCTTGACCTGCAGGAAAAGCGAAATCGCCGCGCAGATCACCGCGTACAGCGCCATGATCCAGGTGCCGTCCCACGCGCCGAAATCTGCGAACTGTAAGGCGGTCTGCCACATCAGATACGCCGGGCAGAGAACCCGCACCACGCTGTCGCTCAGGTAATAATTCGCGTAGATATTCGGCATGCCGTTGGACACACACGCGACAAAAAGCAGATAAAGCGCCACCGGCAGGAACGCGAGGATCCCCGCCATGCAGAAGCGGAACGCCATGGTACCGGTCAGCGCGGCGGAAAGCTGGAAGATGTGGAACACCATCAGATAGCCGACCACGCCGATGAGAAAATATGCCGCCGCGCACGCAAGGAGAGACGCGGAAAATGTGAGTCGGCACGCGATGTATACGGCGGAGAGGATATAGAACACCGTCCCGCCGAGCAGAAAATAGAGATCCCGCGTCAGCCATTCCGTGACAAACAGAACGTCGCGGCGCAGCGGATAGCTATAGTAGGTGTGGATCGACGGCCGGGTATTTGTGTAGCCGTTTGCCGTCATGCCGAAGATCACACCGATCACACCGGCGGTGAGAACAAAGAGCACCCCCAGTGTTTCCACCTGCGTCTGTGCGCGTCTTGCAGCGGTTTCCTCATAGGAGAGCTGTGTGCCGTAATTGTCATACAGAAAGTCCGTTCTTGTCCCGAGATCGGTGGTGCTCAGCAGAATCGGCAAAAACACGATGAGAAAGCACAGCACACCGCACAGGGCAAGCTGCTGCCAGTTGTTCCGCAGCAAAAACCGGAAATAGGACACGGTATTGCGCGGCTTTTGAGGCTGGTTCTCAGCCGAGACAGTTTGCTGCAAAGTCATAATTTCGCTCCTCCATTTCTGTTATGAATACTTCTTCCAATGTCAGCGGAATAAACTCGCAGAACTGCGGCGCGCGTTCGCGGATCCATGGGGTTACGCTTTCCTCCGTGCCGCGCAGGACCGCCGTAAAGAGGCTGCCGCGCCGGTTGAACTGCAGGGGATGGAGCGCAGCAAATTCCGTCTCGATCCGGTCGCAGTCCTCCTTGGCGAACGACACCTGCACCTTGACGATATTCGTGCGGATCTCGTCTGTGTCTGCGGAGAACAACAGCTCTCCCTTGTGCAGCAGCGCGATGTGATCCGCCATGTCCTCCAGCTCGCGGAGGTTGTGTGTCGCCGTGATACAGCAAAGCTCCCGCTGCGCCACGTCGTCGATGATGAGCCGCTTGACAGCCTGCCGCATCACAGGATCGAGTCCGTCAAAGGTCTCGTCGCAAAAGAGATAGTCGGGCATACTGGACAGCGCGAGAATCACCGCGACCTGCCGCTGCATCCCTTTGGAGAATGTACGGATCTGCCGTCTGTCCGACAATCCGAACGCTTCGCGCAGCGCCGTATACCGTTCCATCGAAAAGCGCGGATACATGCTCCTGTAAAACGCCGCCATCGTTGTCATGGTCGCGTGGGGCAGGAAATACGGCTCGTCGGACAGATACACGATCCGGCTTTTGACCGCGGTATTCTCGAACACCTGCGCGCCATCCACCGATACTGTACCGCCGTCCGGTGCGTATACGCCGGATAAAATACGCAGCAATGTCGATTTGCCGCTGCCGTTGGAGCCGATTAGCCCAAAGATGCTGCCGCGCTCCACGGTCATGGAAACGTCACTCAGGCTGCGTATCGGCTCTCCGATGCCGGAAAATGTCTTTGAAATCGATTCTGCACGGATCATACCTGTTCTGCCTCCTTTTCCCGGCCGCTGTTTTCCGTCCTCTGCCATGCTCTCTCTGCGGCAAGAGCAAATTCCGCTGCCGTTATCCCCGTACCGTGTGCTTCCACAGCGATCGCGGCAAGCTTTTCCTCCATTTTGGCAAGCTGTCTGTTCCGCAGCTCTTCCGTTTCCGACAGCACCACGCTGCCTCTGCCGGGTAAGGTCAGAATGACGCCTTCCGTTTCGAGGATGTTGTACGCCTTCTGAATCGTGTTCGGGTTGATCCCCAGCTCCTTTGCCAGATTGCGCACGGACGGCAGCTTTTCGCCGGGTGTGATCGCGCCGCTCAAAATGGATTGCCGCACACTGTCGATGATCTGTTCATAGAGCTGCTTGCGCGAACGGTAATCCACGGTAATGCACGTCATGGACTCTCTCCTCTCTGTATTATTCGTATTATTCGTATTATCTGTACTATCTGTATTAGTACACTTGAATTATAGCACAAACCACCCGCGTTGTCAACCCGTTTTCAAAAAAATCCTCCGGGGTTTTGGTTTTATCCGGCAGACAGCGGGAATTTTTGCGATTTCTCTTGCATTTTCGCCGCCATACTGCTATACTATGGCAAGGAAGGCTATGACCTCAGGTTGTTTTTGTGCCAAAAAGTTATGTGTCTGCGCCTTTTCATGCATAAACGCGATGGATACAGAGCATTCCAAAATACCGACAGAGGAGTCGTACATGGTACCGGACGTACACAATTTTCTTCGCATTCTCACCACCACGGAGCCCGGACCGCCGGTTCTATTCGCGCCGTTTGTCTCGCAGTATCTGACCGAACAGCTCATTTGGCGGCGCGGCATCCACCTCTGGCAAACACCGCAGTCCTATATCGATACGCTGACCTCGCTCCGTGAACGCACCTATGCCGATGTGGTGATCGTGGACGCACGTCTCTTTCCCGATCAGATGCGGGAATACGCCGATGCCATGGAACGCTTTGCCGACGATGGGATCCGGTATGTGCCACTATGCGCCACTCCGGCACAGGCGCGGTATTTTGATACCGTGGAGGCGGTCTGCGCAATCGGGATGTACGGGGAGATACATAGGGGAAGGTTGCCGGTGATCGCCATGGAGCATACTCTCTCCGCGGCAATCGATGCGGGATGCGCGGGCTGGTACTGCCGGGATGGCGCATTGGAACGGCACTGGGACGACGCGCACGACAAAATCGCGATTCTCGGCGGACTGGGGGAGGATTGGGTATGCGCCGCCTCTCCGGCTGCCATCCACCACCGTGCAGAGGACTGCTTCCGCCATACCGCGAATGTCCGCATGGCAATCGGCTCCGGCGGTATGCTCTCGGATACGGCGTATCTCTCGCTCATTTCTCTGCTCGGCATCTACAGACGGTACCGATAACGGCTGCAACCAGAAAATCCGAAAAGCGCAGGATGCGCCGAAAAACGCGAATATATATACGTCGTGGCACAAAAGCAAACCAAAAGCAGAGTCTTTCTGAATTATTCACAAAATCCCTCTTGCATCCGGCGATGGGATAGCGTATAATTTGCTGGTGAACAATCCAAAGTATGTAAAGGAGGCTGCCCTATGATTTTTCTTGAAGCTGCTGCCGATCAGAGCGGACTGAATTCCGCAAACGCGATCACCACCATTGTGATGCTGGTCGCCATGGTCGCGATCTTCTACTTCTTCATGTATCGCCCGCAGAAAAAGCAGGAGAAGGAAGAATCCGCCATGCGCAATAACCTGCAGGTCGGCGACGAAATCACCACCATTGGCGGGATCATCGGCAAGATCGTATCCATCAAGGACGAAACCGTGCTGATCGAAACGAGCAACGAACGGAACAAGATCCGTATCCTGCGCACCGCGGTTCGGAAAGTGGATGTCCACGCGGAAGACGCAGACTAAAAACGCATACTGTACGGATCCTCCGAATAGAGTGAAGTAGATCCCCGCCCGGGGTACTTTCTCATCGGAGGATTTTACCTTATGGAGCATACCAAAGACAAGCCAACCCTTGCCGTGCTGTTTTTCAGTGCCGTGCGCGCGCAGATTGTGATGTTTCTGACGGGACTCGTCCTGCTGCTGCTGTTCTGCACCATTGCATACTCCCTTGCCGATCCGGACACCGTTACCGTACCGCTATCCCTTGCCGCACTCTTCGCCGGAGGATTGGCGGGCGGGATTGCGGCGGTCCGATTTTCCGGAGACGGAATACTATCCGGCTGGCTGTCGGGCGTAATGAGCGCACTGCTTCTATGGCTGCTCTCGTTCCTGCCCATCCAGACGGCATCCGGCACATCCCATTTCGCACTTGTCCCGGAAACGATTCTCTTTCTCTGCCTGCCGCTTTCCTCCCTCATCGGTGCTGTGATCGGCAGAAAACGGGGCAAAGCGCACAATGCGGCAAAGCCTAAGAATCGGATACGAAAACATACATGACAGAAATACGCTCCGCATTCCAGAGATCCACTGCATGGGGGATCCGGTAAATGCGGAGGAGACAGGAGAAATCACGATGATACGAATCAAACAAAACGGAATACGTGCGGTCATTCATCCGCAGACCGGGATTGTGACGCTGTGCGACGCGCTGACATTCTCGCTGTTGGACGCGCTCACCCCGCCCTTTTCGGAGGAATTTCCGATGGGACTGCGCTATTCCTTCGCGAAATACGACAGTGCCGATCTGAAACGGGCATATGCGCTGGTGAAGGAAATCTACGCCGCTGACCAAGAGAGTCCGATCGACCTGTCTGTCCGCACTTCCGTCACCCTTTCCGCCGTGGCGTTATCCGACTGCGAGATGCTGAAAGCGCCTGCGGCTCCCTGTCCGGACGGTTTTGTCTGCACCGTGATCGCGAAGGATGCCGCGGAAATCGATCTGGCCGCACCGTTTTTCGAGAAGGTACACACCAATCATCCGTCGATCCGGCTGGAGCTGCGTTGTCCGAGTGATTTTCCCTATACGGCACTGCCCGTGGATCGGGTGTATCTCGAATGCGGAGACAGCGGCAATGTGACAAAGCTGCTGCCGCTGGCATCGCACGTGATCCTCTCCTGCACCTGCGGCGCAGATCTTATCCCGGAGGCGGATCGGCTGTACAAGCTCGGTTACAGGCGTTTTTCGCTCCTGCCGACGGATGCCTATGACAGAGCAGCGTTTGTTGCCGACGCGGAAAAGCTGACCCGGGAATGGATCCGTATCGAACGGAATGATCCGGACGCACGTTTTGTACCGTTCACGTTTGCCGAGGTTCAGCCAGGATTCTGCGGCGATACGGTCCCGACGGATACGCTGCCGGGCTATTTCCAGAATGCCGGACTCCTGTCGCACATCACACCCGTCACACAGGATCCCGTTGTACTCGCCAAATGCGCGGAATGCGCCATCGTATTGCAGGCACAACGGAAATAAGCCTCCCTATGCATATAGAAAGCTTCCCGATCTGTTACGACTGCGGATCGGGAAGCTTCTTTTTGCACGATTTTTCGAAAAACGCAGGATTTTTTCGTACAAAGGTATTGACAAGCATCGTCGATTGTGGTATAATAATATCGTTGATGTGAGATATACATCCGATGTGCGGGCATGGCGGAATTGGCAGACGCGCTAGATTCAGGTTCTAGTGAAAGCAATTTCATGGAGGTTCAAGTCCTCTTGCCCGCATCGAAATCCGAGCTTTGGAAACAAGGTTCGGATTTTTTTATTTTCTTTCTTGTTTTTAGATAGAAAAATCGGACAATGCCGTTTGGTATTGTCCGATTTTCGTTTGGCTATAGGGGATTACAGATCCTTTTCCTCGTCGAGATCCTCTTCGTCATCCAGAAGCGGCTTCTGACAAGCGGGACAGAGAATGTCTTCCGGGTTTACGGAATCGTCAAAATAGACCTTTTCGCCGCAGTGAGGGCACATTGCACAGTAGAACTCGCCATCGTCCTCATCGTCGTCGTCATCCGCGTCATCGTGGCAATGACCGCCACAGCAGCAGCAATCGTCATCGTCACAATCGTCGTCATCGTCATCGCAGTCGTCACAGCCGCAGCCGCAATCGTCTTCGTCGCCGTAGACAAATTCCTCGACCTCGCCCAGATCCTCATCGATTTCCTCGATATAGTCGTGGAGGGTTTCGGTGTTTTTCTCCAGCGTTTCGATTTCGCCTGCCATCTGCTCGATAATGCCACAGAGTGCTTTGATGACCTTATTTTCCGGCTTGGTCTCGTCGAGATTCAGCCCTTCTGTCAAGCCCTTGATATAGGCACTGTATTCCTTCGTCGTCATAATAATATCTCCTTTCTGATAGGACAGCATTATGACAAAGCCGTGCACGGCATCCGGTATGGATCCCGCCGCAGCTTATCATCGGTTGTTATGCGCGCTCCAGATACTCGCCGGTTCTGGTGTCAATACGAACCATGTCGCCCTGGTTGATGAAGAGCGGCACACGGATCACAGCACCGGTCTCCAGAGTCGCGTTCTTGGTGGCACCGGTAGCGGTATCACCGCGCACGCCGGGTTCACAATCCGCGATCTCAAGCTCTACGAACATCGGGGGCTCTACTGCGAATACCTTATCCTTGTAGGAGTTGATCTTGCAGGTCATTTCTTCCTTGACAAACTTCAGGCTGTCACCGATGATGTCTTTTCCAAGCGGAACCTGCTCAAAGGTCTCGGTGTCCATGAAGTAATACAGATCGCCGTCGTTGTAGAGATACTGCATTTCCTTCCGGTCGATACGTGCATCCTGATACTTATCGGTGGGGGAGAAGGTCTTTTCCACAACGGCACCGGTGATGACGTTGCGCAGCTTGGTACGAACGAACGCTGCACCCTTACCCGGCTTTACGTGCTGGAATTCGATGACCTGCATAACCTGACCGTCCATATCGAACGTGATACCGTTTTTGAAATCGCCTGCTACTACCATATTTGTTTTCTCTATCCCCGTGCAGATGGGGATAAGCTCCTTTCCTCTTGTTCCGTCACAAATTTACACTTTATTATACACGAAAACGGCGCGTTTTGCAATATGTTTCGGGAACTTTTTTCCGATTTTTTTCGTTTGATCCCGTATATACGTACCGCATTCCGGGAAAACGGCTATACTCGTCAGATCTGTGTGCTATAGGAGATCGTATCAAGCGTGAAGCTGCCCTTATGACAGGTGATCCGCACCGTTCTGTCTCCCGTGCCGGAAAGCGGTACCTGAAGGGTTCTCTCGCCGCTGACTGTGGTACGCAGGCAAACCTCGCCCGCTTCCGCGATCTCCAGGGTCACACCGTCAAAATCTGCTGTCAGGGCAAGACTTCCCTTTTCTCCGGCAGCATAGAGATGGTACTCTGCAAAGCTTCCCTGCGTGAATACGGTGCGTGTTGCTTCCCACATCTCGCTGTCCCGGCATTCCGCGGTGTCTGCGCCATTCTGATCGACAAGACGCACGTTTTCCGCCTCTGTATAGTCGCATGCCTTCCATACGGAGCCGGGTCGCCGTCTGATCGACGGGATAACGTCCGGATTGTACGTACAGTTCTCGAGCTTGCAGTTTTCCAGAAATGCGTCGAAAATCCGCTGTGCCTCCGCCGCCGACGGTTGTGTACCGCCCGCGATATAGTCCGTGATCCTGTTCCAACCCTCCGGCATCGGAATCGAATAGGGAGAATTGTCTGTCTGCATCTTTTTGAAGCACCAGATGTTGTAGCCGATGCCAAAATCGGCACAGAGCGGATACATGGCGGCATACCACGTATTGGAATTTTCCCCGGATTCTCCGAGATAGAGCGGCTTATTCATCCTTTCGCGCACATCGAGGAACGCGTCCAGGAGCTTTTTGCGCGGCGGACACCAGTATCTGTGAAAATGATAGCACACATTGTCGTCATACGGTTCGCAGAACACATACGGGTTTGCCGCCCACTGGTGTCCCTCAATGGAGATCATGTGATTTTTGTCGTATTTGCGGATTTCTGCAATGCAGTCCCGATACAGATCGCGCATCCGATCCGCCAGATCCAGCCGTTCGCCCATTTTGATCGGCTCGTTCAACAGATCGTACATACCAACAATGGTGCGGTCGTGATACCGGCGGGCAAATTCTCCCCAAAGCGCGACCGTTTTGTGCCAGGCATCCGTTTTTTCCGTCATCGCGTCGGTGAAC
>USGH01000049.1 GCA_900554225.1 uncultured Eubacteriales bacterium
TGATTTACTTTGATAAGCTCTATTCCGTCATGGACGATCAGGAAAAGCGGCAGCTTATGGAATCGCTGCTTTCCGAAGTCCAGATATATGAGGAACGGCAGCCCAACGGTCAGTGGCTCAAGTCCATCAAATTCAAGCTCCCAATCATTGCAGAGGATATGAGTTTAAGTTTGGACAATGATGCACATATCGAGACGGTGGTCTTGCTGTCAAGGGTTAAGGAATGAAGTGTGAAAATCCGCTTATTTCCGGTGTTTTCGGCAATATTGGCTGACATCTAAATCACTAACTCACCTGTTCGGAAATGTGTGGGAGAACATATCTGCCGAAACGGGAAACGGGCAGAAAAATTGAGTGAGTGGATTAGATGTTTGGCACAACAACAGTTTAGCACACCCAACTATCTATGAAATTGAGTGTTTGGAATTGATTATACTGATTATTGAGTAGTGGACGGTATAGGTGATGAAGGAAGCCTTTTGACTTTCTGTTCGCTGTTATTAAAGAAACCAGAAAAGCAGATGGAGGAATACGAAAATGTTTGATCCTGGCATAAAAATTGGTGAAACGCTGAAAAACAGTGACATCGTTGAGAAATTCAAGTGCGGAAATATGGGTGAAATGCGTCGCTCCAAAACAACTAATACATTGGTAATCATTTCCGATTATACGAAAGGGATCTATCACGACAAATGGATCGGTGGCGTCCTCCATTACACGGGTATGGGCAAATCTGGCGATCAAGATATCAACTGGGCCCAGAACGCAACCCTTGCTGAATGCGGATATAATGGTGTAGATGTTCACCTGTTTGAGGTTATGAATGCCGGTGAATATGTGTATTGCGGACGGATTGAGCTGGTAGACGAGCCTTATACAGAAACACAGCCCGGTGAAGACGGCATTGACAGGAAAGTCTGGATGTTTCCAATTCGGCCAGTCCCCGATAATGACGTGAAGAAGCCTACCATGTTTGTGTTTGCAGATATGGAAGATTATAAAACTCGCGGGAAAAATGTTGACAGCGAATACGAAAAGATTCTTGCGGAGAAGAAGAAACGCAGTTGCAAGACCACGACACCCTCTCCGGCCGCACCTGCAATTAAAAAACAGGACCCTAAGCCGCCTGTTATCATCCCGCCTGATATCCTTGGAAAGAAGATCAAGCACAAATACTTTGGCTCTGGTACGGTAATGACCATAGAAGGCGCCATAATAGACGTGGATTTTGAACAGGTAGGACGAAAAAAGATAGGATATGAGTTCTGCATGAAGAACAATATGCTTGAATTTATATAGCGAGAAAATATGAAAAAGTCAAGGTTGTCGCAGCGGTTATTTGTGATTCGCTACAAGAGAAGAAATCAATATTTGCTACAGCCAGAGGATATGGTGAATTCAAAGGACGATGGGAATTCCCTGGCGGAAAAATTGAAGCTGGCGAAACACCACAACAAGTTCTGAAAAGAGAAATTCAAGAGGAACTTGGAGTAAAAATTAAAGTTGGAGAATGGATCGATACTATCGAGTATGACTATCCTTCTTTTCATTTGAGTATGGATTGCTTCTGGTGCATCGTAGTAGATGGAGAGATTGTTCTCAAGGAAGCAGAAGCTGCAAGATGGCTTAGTAAGGATGAATTATACAATGTTGATTGGCTATCGGCTGATATGAAATTGATTGAAAAATTAAAGAGTAACCTATTAACCCGAGGCAGCAGATTTGATCCCGGCAGTATATCGGAGATGCAGAATGCCCTATAAAACAATAAAACAATATGTTTTGGGCAACGATGGACTTGTTTCCCAAATAGCCTAAGGACCACATATGGAGACGGTCTATTTGATGTCAAGGAAAGATAAATAGGTGCCCCAAAGTGGCTTATTTCCGGGCTCCTTGAGAGGTGAGCATCATCAGAGAAGCCTTGCGAAAAGCTCGCTTTTCTTATATGGAAACATATCTACTTTTCAGTCTAGCTGGAGTATGATTTGGTACCCGGAGAATAGCGGTAGAGTTTAGGCTGTGGATTAGATGTCAGAGGTTGCGGCACCAGGATTGTTGTCAAAACCGACCGCAGTTCAAGCCACTCGACACTAAGGGGCAGACTTGGCAGTGGAATAGATGTTATGGAAGAAGGAAGATACCATTGGGGAGAGCAAAGAAAAAAGAGTAGCAAAAAGAAGAAAGTGAAATGCAGCTTTCTGTCAATGCACGAAATCCTGTAGAGATCCAAGCTGAAAACAGGATCAGGCGAAGGGGGGACTGTACGCAGCGCAAATTTTCGGATGGAGTGGAGAGCAGGCCTGAACCACCCCCGCCACTATCATTTATTGGACTGCTCCAGACGTTTTCCTTCCGATAAAATAAAACGATTCTCGATCCTGTAAAACCTCTTGTAAAAACGCATGGAAAGTGATACAATAAAATAGAGAAGAACTCTGGTCGAACGGGAAAAAGAGAAACGAGATGCGCGGGAGCATGAGATTTTTGCGGAAAAGAATCGAGCTGTATTGACCGCCGACCATTGCGGAGATACAGAATGTACAGATTGGCGTTTTGGATTGTATCATCAGGCTGACAGGTTCTGGCAGGATCGTTTGATCAATCGTTCCTCATGTAAAACACGATTCACGAAGGAATGGAGAAAGCATGCTTCACTACATCTATTCGCGCTCTCTCGTCGGCATTGTCTTCTTCATGGCGATGGCACTTGTCATCTGGAGTATATTGTCCGTGCGCATAGCTGAAAAGCATTGGAGAACCGGAAACCTTATTTTTGCATCTTTGATGGCTTTCAGCATTCTATACGTGACCCTCCTTAGCCGCGCAGAAGGCAGCACAGGGGTAATACTCGCGCCCTTTGCCAGCTTCACAGCGGCACGACAGCAGCCGGAAATCTACCGTTCCATGCTCATGAACGTTTTTCTCTTCTTTCCGTTCGGTCTATCCTTCGCCAATGCCTTGCCGCGCAAATGGCATCACTGCATCCGCATACTCCTGACAACCCTCACCGCCTGCCTGTTCAGCATTGGCATCGAATACACCCAATACCGTTTCTCCCTTGGTTTGACCGAGACAGACGATGTGATCTGCAACACCCTCGGCGCGTTTCTTGGCTCCGCATCGCTGCTTCTTGCCCACGCCATCGAAATCCGTAATGAAAGGCGGTTACACCGTAACATGGTTCTCACCACCATCGAAACCCAGTTCCTGCAAATCACCAAAGCCGCTGTTTCCGGTGGGGAGCTGCCTGCCGAAAACGTAGACTGGCAAGCTATCTTTACCATAGCGGGGCAGCAAAAGCTCATGCCGATCCTCTTTGAAGCCGTGCGCAAATCTCCCGCTGCCGATGAGAATGCCATACTGTTTGACACCATAAAAAAGCAGGTCATCGGACAGGTGCTGAACCAAACTGTGCGTTCCGTGGAGTTTACAGAGCTCTATGGGAAGCTCCGTGCGGCAGGACTCCATCCGCTTGTGGTAAAGGGAATATTGTGCAGCCGCCTGTATCCGCTGAAGGATCACCGCATCAGTGCGGATGACGATATGTGCATCCCGGACGCAGAGTTTATGATGTGCCATGAGCAGCTCCTTGCAAACGGTCTGACCACGGAAACCGCACCGGACGCTTTGATGACTGCGGATGAGGTGTCCTATACCAAAAAAGACAGCCCGCTGTATATCGAGCTGCATCGTCACCTGTTCGATTCCTCCGAGGATGCACACGATGAGCTGAACCACTTTTTCGCGGACGTGCAGCCGATGGAGATCGATGGCTTTCTCGCCATGCCGCCGCATGCGCATCTGCTGTACCTGATTCTCCATGCGTACAAGCATTTTGTCAGCTGCGGCATCGGATTGCGGCAGTTCTGCGACATCGGTTTTTGGGCAAGAGAATACTACGACAGGATCCATTGGCAAGAGCTCTATGAACAGTGTGCATCCGTCCACGCCGCTGTTTTCGCGACTGCCGCGTTTCGTATTGCCAGAGAATACCTTGGTATCCCTCTCGCGCTTCCGTCTCCGTGGAGCGGCACTGTCGATGTGGAACCACTCCTGCACGACACACTGTGCGGTGGCGTATATGGTTCCAACGACTACACCAGGTTACACTCGTCCACAATCACCCTAAACGCTGTTAAATCGAGCCGCAAAGGGGAGAAGAGCAGCATTCTGCGTACAGTCTTTCCGAAAAAGGCGTATCTGGAGACGCGGTATCCCTACCTCAAAAAGCACCCGTATCTCTTGCCCGCAGCGTGGATACAGAGGATCGCGCACTATGCGGAGGAAAAGCAGGGAAGTGCGGACAACAGTGCGTCCGGCTCCATCAGGCTGGCAAAGGAGCGCGTCGCGCTGATGAAGCAGTATGGGATTATGGACTGACCGCCATTTTGCAGTCTCCACCCCCGGATTTTTACAGACTCGATTCGTATTCGAAAAGGGATGCGGTATTTCCATGCAATCGTTGGAAATGCAGCATCCCTTTTGTGGGTTCATTCCTCCACAGCCCTATCCCGATACCGTCCGGCATGGCAGCATATACTCCGCAGTCCTGTGTGTGTTGCCCCCAGAAGCGTATCCATTTCCCGGGCGGCGTTTTCGTAGATTCCGTTGGTGTGGTGTACGAGAATATAGTCTATGGTCTGTGCGCGGAGTTTTCCGCCTTCCTGATGACAGAACGCACGTACCGGAGCGGCCAGAGCGAATACCCAGATCGGCGTACAGATCGTTACATGGTCATATGCCGCGAGATCGATTCCGATCGGCTGGGTGGGCATCTCCCAACGGTGCATTCCAAATCTGCCGCACCACCAGAAGCCAAGCGTTCCCGCTGTCCTCTCCGTTGCGCAGATTTCATACAGCACCGCACCCGTCCGATCCGCCTCCATATAGGCTTGCTTTTTCACATATCCCATGCGCGAGAAATATACGACAAGCCGACGGGGATCGCTTCCGATATGCGGATATGCCGCCGGATCAAAATCGCTTGCGAACGTTTCCTGACACCGGAAAATCCAAGCCGCATATCCGGTCGCCGCCTGACAGAGCCCGAACACAAAAAAGATCGTGGACATGAAATTGAACGGAAAGATATAAAACTGGATCAGTATCCAGAGCATGAGCGTTACTCCGAATACTCCCCCGAGGATTATACCGGATTTTCGGTTTCTGAAGAGCAGCACAGCCGCAATCAGATTGGTCAGCCCATTGACGATAAGGAGAGCGATGCCGGAGAAGGTGAAATCCTGAAAGAGAATGTCCGCGAATGGCAGCACCTGGAAGTACGGCAGCATCCCGACCATCCCGGTGCTTTGTCCGCTCGGATCCAGAAACATCATATCGGCTCCGCCCACGGCACAGATGGCGATGAAAAGTGTCCAGAATAAAAGAAATCTTCTGGCGACCTGGTATCTCGAAGGATTCTGCATGTGGTCTCACTCCTGTTGTTAAAAATTCGCGTGTATTTCTGACGATGCAGCTATAACATATCCTGTGTTCCTGAGGATGCTCTGAATGCATCACGTTTTTGCACCGAAAATGCGCATATATGGATTTTTTTGCAAAAACAACTATAAATCAGCACGTTTCCTATTATACGGAACGAAAGGCGAAATGTCAATGCGGGTTGCCAATTTCTCATGGGATTGTAATCTTGCGTCGATGCCGTGCCGGATTGTGCGGAAACGATTGCATTCTGTGGATCGGTGTGGTATAATGTAGGAGCATATAATGCGACAAATTTCAAAAGAAAGATGGATTACAGGTGAAACAGATGCTCAAGCTGACAGCGGCATATGGCTGCGTAAAAAATAGTGTGGCACAGGTACCGGAAAAAATAACCATGGCGGGAAACGGTTCGGAGGGATTTCAGCTCTGTCTGACAGGAGACGGTACGCCAACGGAGGTCATGCTCTCCATCACAACACCGGACGGCATCGCGCAATCGGCGTTTCAGATGCTGACGGTACCGACCGGGGAAACAAGAACGGTCGATTCGCTCGTTCCGGTGGAAGAGAAGATCGTATTGACAGATACGGTACGGTTTTATGTGCGGCTTACGGCAAAAAATGCCGGTATCACAGGAGAGATCACGTGTACGGCGCAAAGCGATTCCGGTGAGACGGCAACGGTGGTTCTCCCGGTGCAGGTATGGGATTTTATGCTTCCGGAGACGCCTGCCTGCCGTGTGGTGATGGGGATCGAACGGGAATGTATCGCGAAGCTCCACGGTGTGCCGGAATATGGCCCGGAAAACGACGCATTGTACTTACAATATTATCAGACTGTGCTGGATGCCGGGGTTTCTCCGTATCGCATTCCGGCACCTCTTCTTGACGCAGAGGGCAACTGGAATCCGGCAGCGGAAAAATATCTGAACGATCCGCGCATGACCTCCTTTGTGATTCCGGTAACGTCCCTGAGTGACGAAAGCTATACCGGTGACAGCTACAAAATCCGCGAGGGCTTCAACGAGGAAGGACTGAAAACGGTCTATGCCAAGCTGAAGACACATCCGGAGTGGTTCCGCAAAGCGTATTTCTATCCCGTGGACGAACCGTCGAATATGGAAGAGGTTACGCGTCTGCAGAAGGCGGCGGAACAGCTGCATGCGCTTTGTCCGGGTATCGGGATCGTCACCCCGTTCTGGCGTGAAACGCTCTATGAAAACGGGCAGGACGAGATTGAGGCGCTGACGGGCAGCACGGACATCTGGTGTCCGCAGTCCCACTTCTTCGATACGGACGACCACATCTATAATACCCCGGAATTGCAGGCGCGTCATTTTCCGCATTTCGCGGATCGGATGCTGGAGCGCAAGACGGCAGGGGATCGGATCTGGTGGTACACATGTTGGGGACCGCGCGAGCCGTATTGCAACATGCTCATCGATCAGGAGGGCATTCTGCATCGGATTATGTTCTGGCTCCAGTATCGGAATCGCGTGGAAGGATTCCTCTATTGGTGTGTGAATTACTGGCTGGAGGTCGAGGATCCGTGGGAGAACATGACCACCGTGCCGTTTCTCTCCACAACGGTATACGGCGACGGTTCCCTGGTCTATAACGGCAACAAAATCGAAAAATTCGGAGCGATCCCATCTCTGCGTTTGGAGATCATCCGTACCGCGATCAACGATTACTCACTGCTTTCTCTGGCGCAATCCTGTTATGGCGACGATTGGATCAACGAAAAGATCGACAGAATCGCACCCGGCATGAAGGAATTCACCCGCGATCCGGCAAAACTGGCGTCTCTTCGTGCGGAAATCGGTGATGCGGTGGAGAAGGCAATGCGCAAGGCGTAAACCCGCTTTTCTCGCCTGTGAAAACGTAGAGAAAGAGAAGAAAATCATGAACGACGAATTAGCGATACCGCAAAAGGATCCGGACGCGTTTCTCCGGGTAATTCTCTGTCTCGGCAGGGCAATGATCACGTGCGGATCGGAAATCCGGCGGGTGGAGGACACCATGAGCCGCATCTTCATTGCCTATGGAATTACGGAATACGACCTGCATTCCATTGCGTCCCAGATCGTCATCACCTACCGCGCGCCGGATGGTCGTCACTATACCCAGTCGGTACGTATCGGGATTCCGGCCAACAATCTTGGCAAGCTGGAGCAGTACAACGCGATTGCCCGGCGGATCTGCCGTGAAATGCCGGATATTCCGGAGATCGAACAGATGCTTGCTTCTGTGCCGGATTCCCCCTATGGCAGGTTTGCACGTCCGGCGGATTGGCTTGGGTATACCATCGGCGCGGGTGGCTTCTGTCTCTTTTTCGGCGGCAGCATCCGGGACGCGATGGCGGCTGCGTTGATCGCCTGTGTGGTCTTTCTGATGGATCACTACCTGGAGCTGCGCAGTGTGAATCAGTTTCTCTATACGCTCCTTGCCAGTCTGATGGCGGGCGGGCTGTCGATCCTCCTTGTCCGGCTGTCGATCGGGGAAAATGTGGACCACGTGATGATCGGCACCATCATGCTGTTCATTCCGACACTCAATATGACAAACGGGATCCGGGAGCTGCTCAATGCCGACATCATGACGGGCTTCCGCCGCTTTGCCGAGGCACTGATCGTCGCGCTGGCGATTGCGATCGGATATGTGGTGTCGGTCACGTGGTTGGGAGGGATTCTCTGATGCTGTCTATGCAAACGATCACAGAGCTTCTCGCCGCATTTCTCGGGACACTCGGCTTCTCCCTGTTTTATCGCGTGGCCCCACGTCACCTGGCTGTGACAGTCTCGGGAGGGGTTATGACATGGGCGGCATATCTCGTCATCCATCACTTCTATAACGATGCGTTTGCTTCCAATATGCTCGCTGCCATGTGCGCGGCACTGTGGGCAGAGATATTCGCGCGGGTCAAAAAAGCACCGACAAACGTGTTCCTCATTCCGGCGATCCTGCCGCTTCTGCCCGGACAATCCTTCTATTACACCATGGCGGCACTCGTCCACAACCACCGCGCGTATTTTGCCATCAAAGCGATGGAGACACTGCGCGTCGTATTCAGTATCGCGTGTGGCGTTCTGACTGTGTCGATGTTCTTTTACCTGCTGCGGGAGATTCACCACCGTATCGATCGTGGGCGGAGACCTCCCTCTCCATAGAAAACTGCCGTGCGGAGCGGATTTTTATATCCATTCCCACGGCAGCTTTTGTTATTTTGGCAAAGCGGACAGCAGCGCGGCAATCTCCTCGTCCACGGCTAAGATCTCCCGGCGAAATTCCCGTGCAGACAATCGCAGCACACCGGAGCGTACCGCCTGCAGCTGGATCAGCCCGTCTGAGGTCACGACGCGCACCGAATAGTCCTTGCCGATCGTATGTATGAGCTTCTCAATGTAGGTGTCACCGAGCTCGTCCTCCTTTGTGTATACCACGTGGAGCCCCTGTACATCGAATTTGCGCTCCACGGCACCTTTGACATTGTACGCATCAAAGACCACGATCATATCCCGCCCGGTGTACGCCTGATAATTGGCAAGGATGTCGCAGAGACTGTCGCGCGCCTGGGAAAGATCGTGTTCGGCAAGTGCGGTCAATTCCTCCCAGGCGAAGATCACGTTGTAGCCATCTATGATAAACAGCGATTTTTTGTATTTCGGTATCGCGGGATCCGGTGTGTGCGCCTGTTCCGGTTTGGCATAGACCCGACGCCGGATCGGACCAAACTCCCGCTCCATGATCGCCTCAAGCTCTTTTTCCTCCAGGCGCAGATTCTTTTCGATCACGCGGGTGGGGGAAGCCGGACTGTATGCAACAGGTTCAGCCGCGTCCTCGACAGGCAGACTGTACCCCTCCAGGTGCATATACTCACGCACATGATCCCAGGGTACGACAAATCCGGCACCGCGCGCACAGAATACGGAATCCGGCGTGTTGTCCAGATCGGCTGTCGGATCGTATGCAAAATCCGCGACGACGGCATCCGTGTTGTGACAGGGAAAATACCCCTCTACCTGATAGGAAATCCGTCCCCTGCCATGTGTGTATGCCGCGACCTCCCCCGCATAATCGGCTAATGTGGCAACCGGACCGCGTCCCAGCAAAACCGTCATCCCGTTCGGTGCGTCGTGCTGTGTGAAAGTACCCTCCCGGTGCAGAATGTCCGTAATCGCGTGACCGACCAACTCTGCCGGTACCTCCAGCCGGAATGTGTAATACGGCTCCAGAAGCACCATGTTTCCCGCGGCGCGTGAGAGCATCATCCCCTGCCGCAGGGCGCGATAGGTGGACTCCCGGAAATCGCCGCCCTGGGTGTGCTTGAGATGCGCCCGTCCCGCCACAAGAGTGATTTTCATATCGGTGATGGGCGAGCCGGTCAGGACACCGACGTGCTGCTTTTCCCGCAGATGGGTCAGAATCAGCCGCTGCCAGTTCCGCTCCAGATCGTTTTCGGACAGTGCGGAATGGAATTGGAGACCGCTGCCGTTTGGCAAGGGTTCGAGCAGCAGATGGACCTCGGCATAATGGCGCAGCGGTTCAAAATGACCGACTCCCTCGACGGGCTTGGCAATGGTCTCCCGATACAGGATCCGTCCGTCCGTGAAGGTCACGTCGATTCCGAATCGATCTGCAATGAGACGGGAGAGGACCTCCGTTTGCACCTCACCCATCAGCCGCACATGGATCTCCCGGAACCGCTCGTTCCAGAGCAGGTGGAGTTCCGGCTCCTCCTCTTCCAGTTCGAGCAGCTTCGGATAAAACGCCTGTGGATCGACCTCCTGCGGCAGACAGAGCCTGTAATGCAGCACCGGTTCGATCACAGGTTCCTCCGCCTGTAATGCCGTACCAATTCCCATTCCGGCATAGGTTTTCGTCAGTCCGAGTACCGCGCAGACATCCCCTGCTTCCGCCGCATCCAGCGTATCGAATTTTTCCCCGGAATACCGCCGGATCGCTGTGATCTTTTCCATGACCGGCGTGTCGCTGCCAAACGGGGTGTAGGAGATTGCCTCTCTGACGGAGAGGGTACCGCCGAGGAGCTTCAGATAGGTCAGCTTGGCACCGGATTTGTCGTGCGCGATTTTGTATACCGATGCGGAAAGCTCTGCACTGTATTCCGGAACAACACTGTACTGCACCAGTGCGTCAAGGAGCCGATCCACGTTTTCCATACGCAGTCCGCTGCCAAAATAACAGGGAAACAGCCTTCGTGTGGCGATCTGATGGACCAGCGCGGCATGGGAGAGGGAGCCATGCTCCATGAAATGCTCCAGCTGATCCTCGTCGAGCATGGCGATTTGCTCCTCGTGTGCCGGATCGTCAAAATCGATGATTGCCTGGGAAATACCGTCGCGCAGTCCGGCAAGCACCCCCGCTTTGTCCGCTCCGGCAAGATCCATTTTCGTGACAAACAGAAAGACAGGCACGTGATACTTCGCAAGCAGGTGCCACAGGGTTTGGGTATGCGCCTGTACACCCTCGGAGCCGCTTACCACAAGCACGGCGTAATCGAGGATCGACAGGGTGCGCTCCATTTCTGCGGAAAAATCCACGTGTCCCGGCGTGTCGAGCAGCGTGAATATAGTGTCGCCATACGAAAAGACTGCCTGCTTTGCAAATATGGTGATTCCGCGCTCCCGTTCGATGACGTGTGTGTCCAAATAGGTGTTGCGCTGATCCACCCGCCCGATTTTGCGGATCTTTCCGGCACGATAGAGCATCGCCTCCGCCAGTGTGGTCTTTCCGGCATCCACATGGGCAAGAATTCCGATCGTGAGTTTCTTCATGATGCCATACCTTGCCGACGGTCAGGAGCGTGTGCGCGGCAGGAAGCCCTCATAGATCGAGCGCATCCCCTTTTCGCGCCATTCGAGCTGCTGGGCATTGGAGGAAAGCGTCCATACCCAGACGGGCGTGCGGTACAGATGCATGAACAGCCATGGTGCCGGACGCTTGTAGAACCGACCGTCACAGGCAAGAAACTGCGGACGTGCCATCCGGTTGAGCAACATCGCGCCCAGCATCAGACTGATCGGAGAAAGACCGTTCTGTTTCGTGACATTTGTGTAGAGCAGTCCGCGGATCATCTTTGGCTCATGCCGCGCAAACCAGCCAAGCAGGCAGGGATTGAACGATTCTACGATGAATTTTCCGGAATAGCCGCGCAATAGTGCCGCTGTAGGCGCACAGACCGCTGTATCGAGGCTTTCCCCCTTCAGCTCCACTAAGAGCGGCACTCTCCCATGCACAAGCGCAAGAACGTCCCGGATGGTCGGGATCGTTTCTTCCGTTGCGGCAAGGCGCTTGGCTGTCAGCTCCTCTGCGGTATAATCGCCGCATTTTCCGGGCATTCCGGTCATTCGTTCCAGATAGGTGTCGTGAAATACCATGACCTGTCCGTCCTTGGAGAGCTGCACATCCAGTTCGATCCCACAGCCGTTGTCTGCGGCACGTGCAAATGCTGCCATTGAATTTTCCGGGATCCCGTCTCCATGTGCGCCGCGATGGGCATAATCGACAAGCACCGCGTCCGGATATACGGCAGCCTTTCCAGGGCGGAGCAGAACAAAAATGTATAAGAGCAGGATGAGACAGATGATGATTCCGTAAAGCATTTGTTATTCCTCAGTTTCTTTGATAGAATGTGTCCCCGGATTTTTCAAGAGGCATCCTCCGGATCGCTCAGGTATTCGAGCAGATCCTTTTTGTCCGGCAGAGCGGTGGGTGCGTCGCCATGGTGGACACAGAGCATCGTCACAAACGCGAGACACACAAAAACCGCCGCATAGGGGAAGAGCGTGGTCATACCGATGTACGTCAAAAACGCACCAGAGAGGATCGGGGTCGCGATCTGTGCCGCCATGCTTGCCGTATAGTAAAAGCCGGTGTACTTGCCGACGTCGCCGCTTTTCGCCATCTCCACCACCATCGGGTAGCTGTTGACGTTGATCGTCGCCCA
>USGH01000050.1 GCA_900554225.1 uncultured Eubacteriales bacterium
TGATGACCTCCGGCGTCATTTTGACGATCCAGTCCGGTGCGATAAACGTAGTGGGACGGTCCGTCCTGCGCATCTGGATGAGACAGCTCATGCCCATCGTCTGACGGTCCTCCACCTCCTGCGAGGTCTTTTCGCCAAATTCCGCAGTGGCTTCTCTGCCGACACGGAAATCCGCCCCGGTCAATGGCGCAAGAATGCTGTCCCCGGAGCAATCAGAGAAGTAGGTCGCGTAGACGGTATGCCACTGTTGGGTCGTGGTCTGCCATCCGGTCACGCTGACGATGTGCTCCCCGTCCATGGCGCACTGGCATACGGAGCAGTTCAGAAGCAGCGTAATGTTCGGCTCGTTTTTCACGGATTCATAGAGAATGCCGTCCCAGATCGGGTAGAGCTTGTCGGGATTGCGATACAGGGATTTCAGCGAGATTTCCTCAATGATACCCGTTTCGCGATTGTTTTCGCCGTCCGCGCCGCAGACCCACATCCGGATCTCCGACGACGCATTGCCGCCAAGCACCGGACGATCCCCGATCAAAACGACCCGGGAACCGCCTCTTGCCGCAGAGATCGCCGCGCACATACCGGCAAGTCCGCCGCCGACGACGCAGAAGTCCGCATGATGTATTTTTGTTGTCAGTTCCATACCATACTCCCTTATCCCGCATACGATGATCGTTTACCCTGCGGGAGATTTTGTCTTCATTATAGCACATTTTTCTCAAAAAGCAACGTATTCCGCGCGAATTTTTACGCTTTGAGAAAATCTCTTCTTTTCACGCGCAAAAATGACAAATTCGGATTTGCTTTTTCCCCGGAGATGGGGTATAATAGTGGCAGAAAAATCCGCTTTACAGAAAGGCACGCGAATATGAAAAAATACACAACGGTTATATTTGATCTGGATGGCACACTGCTGGACACCTTGTACGATCTCTACGACGGCGTAAACATTGCGCTGCGGGCGTATCATATGCCGGAGAAGACCATCGATGCCGTGCGCATGGCAGTCGGCAATGGTGTGGAAAAGCTGATGGAACGCTCCGTACCCGATGGACACGCCAATCCCCAATTCGACGAATGCCTTGCACGGTTCCGCACAGAGTACGCCAGAATTGCCGCCGCGCACACCACGCCCTACGATGGGATCCCCGCCATGCTTGAGCGGCTGCATGCGGACGGTTATCACCTTGCCGTGGTCTCCAACAAATTCCACGACGCGACGGTTGCGCTGGTCCATCGGTATTTTCCCGTGATCCATGCCGTTGCCGGAGAACGGGAGGAGCTTGGTATCCGCAAGAAGCCCTGCCCGGATACCGTATTCGCGATTGTCCGTGAATTTGGCGTAACCCCGGCGGAATGTGTATACGTGGGCGACTCGGATGTGGATATTGAGACGGCGAAGAACGCGCACATGGACTGTATCTCGGTCGCATGGGGATTCCGGGATACGGCATTTCTCAGAGAGCATGGCGCCACACGGATCGTCTCCGCCCCGGAGGAGCTGTATCGCGCGATCGTCGGCGAATGAAAATGAAAAAGGTGCCGCGTCCAACAGCCGGATGCAGCACCTTTTTCTGTACGGATTTATTTGTTCTTCTCGACAAGCTCCTCAAACGCGGCGATTACACTGCTCATCGTAGCTTCCCAGGTGGGCTTGTTCTCTTCGTAATACGAGGCAATATCCGTCGAATGCGCCTTATCGATCACACGACGGAGCGCGCTTCTTGCGGAGCCCCAGCCGCCGTAGACGAGGCCGAAATCAAGGAATCTGCCCGCTAAGATGATGTCGATCATCTCCATGGAATCGGCGTCCCGCGCCCCCTTGAACTTCAGTGCGGTATCGACGATCGCGGGTGTGACGCTGCGCCAGCTTTCCGCGTTGATCGCTTCCATCATCACGCCGATCAGCTCCAAATCCGTGGCAGTCAGCATGACACCGGAGCTGGTGCCGCCGCCATCCACAGGGGTGATATACGTTCCCTGTGCTTCATCCCACATCGGCTTGGGCAGAATCGCGAAATCGATATCAACATCGCGCATCCACAAGGCATGGGACAAATCATCGTCCGCAAAAACCGTCTGTCCTGCGGCCATCAGCGTATATCCGGTGTTCCACTGATCGTCCGTGTAGGTATAGTCCTCATTGTACTTGAAGTTGTACAGCCACTCCACGATGTTCACGAGCTTTTCGTCATAATACACGTTCGTGAAGGTACCGTCGTCGTTCTTGTCATAGATCTTCTTGCCGAACGCCCAGAGCCAGCCGTTTACGTCCTCCTTGCTGTCGATGGCAAAACCATACTGGTCTCCCGCATCCCGTGTACCGTCGCCGTTTATATCCTTGTAGGTACCAGCGCACAGCTCCGCCAGCTTATCCTTCGTCCATTTGCCCTCACGCACAATCGCATAGAGATCCGGGAAATTGTACGTCGCGCCAAGATCCTTATTGTAGAATATCGCGCCTGCGTTCATAATCGCGGATACATCCATATCTCCCTGCGCCAAAAACGCGTATCCCTTGTAGCTCAGATCCGTCGTCATGCTCGTGTTCCACCACGGCTTTGTGAAGTCCACATACGGTACATCGTTCCATGCGCGATAACAGCCGCCGTTTGCGTTGATACCCTGCTGGATCGAACCGTTTACGGTCACATCGTACAGCGTCTCTCCGGAAATCACGGCGTTGTTGATCGTCGCGGACATCGTCTCGTAATCCGAACCGTCGATGAAATTGAATTTCGCGTTGAAGCGGTCCTGAACCTTCTGATTCCGATTGTAAATCGCGTCATCCACGGAATCTCCCGTCAACTCATCGACCTGCAGATAGCCGAGTGCGCCGGATTCCGCGAGAATCGTAAAATTCTTCCCGCCAAAATCCTTCTCCGGCAGGTCGTCCGGCGTATTCTCACGGGTCAGCTCCGTTTCGCTCTCGGTCTCCGTATTGTCCGCCGCTGCGGTATCCGCTGTAGATTCCGTGTCGGTGGATTCCCCTACCTCATTGCCGCACGCCGCCAGTGAGAGAAGCATGGCGCAGAGGAGCAAGATTGTGGTGAACTTTTTCATGATTGGCTCCTTATATTTGTCTTAGGATACACTGCATACATCGTGTTTTCGCGAAAAAATGCCTGGTATAGGACCCTTTTGCGCAAAAACAACCTGAGATCAGCGTTTTCCGGAAATTAGCGTTTTCTGAAATCAGCGATTTCCTTATTTGTTCTTTTCGACAAGCTCCTCAAACGCGGCGAACACGCTGTCCATCGTCGCATCCCAGGTTTTCTTGTTCTTTTCATAATACGAGGTGATGTCCGTCGAACGATTGCTGTCGATCACACGCTTTAGGGCGCTTCTCGGCGAATCCCAACCACCGTACACAACACCGAAGTCCGCGGTGCGGGTCGCAAGGATCAGTTCAATCATCTCCGCGGAGTCCTCATCGCGCGCGCCCTTGTGCTTCAGCGCGGAATCCACAATCGCCGGAGTGACTGTCCGCCAGCTTTCCGCGTTCAGTGCTTCTGTCAGAATACCGACCATCTCCAGATTTTCCGTGTTCATCATCACGCCCTCACTGGATACGCCGCCCGCGATCGGTGTGATATAGCTCTCCTGCGCATCGTCCCATTTCGGCATCGGCAGAATCGCATAATCGATCTCGGACTCACGCATCCATAATGCCTGGTCGATACAGTTGCAGGAGAAAAGCGGATTGCCCTTGGTCAGCATGTCGTAGCCGGTAGTCCAGCCATCGTCGGTATAGGTGAAGTCCTCATTGTACTTGAAATTGTAGAGCCATTCCACCATACTAACGAGCTTTTCATCATAATACACGTTGGAGAAGGTACCGTCCTCGTTTTTCTCATAGAGCTTTTTACCGAAGCACCATAAGAAGCTGTTGATGTCCTCCTTGCTGTTCAGCGCGAATCCGTACTGGTCCTCCGCGTCCCGTGTGCCATCACCGTTCAAATCGCTGTAGGCGTTTGCGATCAGCTCCGCGAATTTGTCCTTTGTCCACTGTCCTTCGCGCACAACGTCGTACATATTCGGCAGTCCAAGCTTATTCCCAAGGTCCTTATTGTAAAACAGCGCGCAGGAATACATGATCGCGGTGACGTCAAAGTCTCCCATCGCCAGATAGGAATATCCCTTGTAGCTCAGGTCTGTCGCCATGCTCGCGTTCCACCACGGCTTTGTGAAATCCACGTACGGCACGTTGTTCCACGGCAGATAGGAGCCGTTCGCCACGTTGATACCCTGCTGGATCGTATGACTGACCACAAGATCATAGGTCGTTTCTCCGGCGACGATCGCGTCATTGACCGTCTTGGACACCGCCTCATAATTGCCGCCGTCCACGATATGCAGCTCTGCCTGAAACCGCTCGCTTACCTTGCTGTTCCGGCTGTAGATCGCATCATCCGTTACGTCTCCGGTCAGCTCCTCTACCTGCAAATACCCATGTGTGCTTTCCTCCGCGAGAATTGTGAGCGTCTTCCCGTCAAAATTTCTCTCCGGCAGGTCGTCCGGGGTATTTTCGCGGGTCAGCTCTGTTTCGGATTCCGTTTCCGTATTGTCCGCGGCGGCTGTGGTGTCCGCTGTGGTTTCGTTTGCGGTGGTTTCCTTTGTCTCATTGCTGCATGCTGCCAACGACAGGAGCATGGCACAGAGCAAGAGAATGGTGGTAAGCTTTTTCATGCTTGTCTCCTAACTTTTGCGGATCATAGGTGCAATTTTTTCAAGCACCTATTTCAAAATAGTGCCACTATTGTACCATCTCCGCACCGAAAAGTCAACAGGTATTGGCACTTTTATTCACACTTTTTCTATATTTTTTCCTGTTCTTTACATTCCTGCCTGTCTTTATGGCTCCCGGTATCTTCTCAATTGACTACAGTTGTAGTTATTCATGCGCTTTCCTGTACATAGGAACCGGCTGTGTGTAAAATATCTGCGCAAGTTTTAGAGAAATCCGTCAAGCATTCACACTTTTGAAACAATATTGTGCTACACTATGGTGGACGAGAATTTATTATACAGGAAAGGATCCAATATAATGAAAAAGAAGCTGTGTCTATGTCTCTGTCTTGTGATGCTCCTCTCCGCTCTGGCTTCCTGCAGCGGCGGCAGTACCGAGACCGAAACGAAGACAAACACCAATACTCCCTCCGAAAGTACGGATACCGAAACCACGCCGGCGGAAACAGAAGCTCCCAAGGCGGAATCCACGCTCACCATCACCGATTTCGGCGGACGCGATTACCGGATGATCTCCACGAACCAGGACAATCGGCAGGTGGATATCAACGCCACGGAGCTGACCGGCTCCACACTGAACGACCTCGTGTACAACCGGAATTTCCACGTCATGGAGCTGTACAACGTCAAGATGGTCGCAGAGGATACGGAATACAACAAGATCAACGACATGGTGAAAAAGGATGCGACCAGCGGCGATATGTCGTATGATCTCTACCTCACCAACTACACGGCAAACGCGCTGGCAACACAGGGGTATCTCTACGACTTCTACACCATGCCGCACGTCAACCTCCAGAATCCGTGGTGGGACCAGAATGAAATCGCCGATATGACCATCCGGGATAAGCTCTACATGGCAATCGGCGACATCTCCCCGACCGAGCTGCTCACCTCCGAGTGCATCCTCTTCAATAAGGTGCTGTTTGATACGAACGGGATCCCCTATCCCTATGAGGACGCGCTGAACGGCACCTGGACCCTCGACAAGCTCCTCGCCATCGCGGACGGCAAGACCACGGACTTAAATGGCGACGGGACAATCGATGTAGAGGACGACATGTTCTCCATGACCTGCTGGTACGACTATGGAACCGCTATGTTCTATGGCGCGGGCGGCGATGTAAGCAGCTTCGACTCCAACGGCAACGTGACCCTCGACATCGACGTGGAAAAGATCTCCAATATCTATAATAAGATCTTCGCGATCATCAACGGCACCAAGGCGAACTATGAAACGGTTGTTGCCAATCATGATCGTTCCTTCCGTGTGTTCTCAGAGGGCAGAGCGTTCTTCTGCGGCATCACGTTCCAGAAGATCGAGACCTTCCTGCGTGAGATGGAGGACGACTACGGCGTGCTCCCGAACCCGAAGTATGATGAGAATCAGCAGAACTACTCGACCTGCGTATCCGGCGCCGGTTCTATGGTCGTAGTACCGAAAACCTGCACGGATCCGGAATATGTCGGTTCCATGCTGGAAGCGATGGCGGCGGTATCCTACGATATGATCACGCCGGATCTGATCAAGAGGATGGGATCCACCTAGAACGTGCGTGACCAGGAATCCTCCGAGGTCGTCCAGATGATCATCCGGAACCGGAACTTTGACACCGCCCGCATGCACGACATCAACGCCGACAAATTTGTGGAAGAGCTTCTCCCGAAGGGAAGCACCGATGTGGCAAGCTATTTCGCGAAGAACGAAAAGTCCTATGAAAAGAGACTGGACGAGATCAACAAGGCATACCAGTCCCTCGATGAATGAGCAGCTCTGCCCAAGCATTTCCAGGGGTGATTGTGCGAAAACGCTCATATACATGGTTTTTTAGCGCAAAAACGACCTGAGATCAGCGTTTTCCCAAAGCCATCTACTGAAAACGGAGACCAACCCCATGCGGTGCGTCTCCGTTTTTTTGTACGCGAAACTGTTTACAATCTGGTATACCAAAACCGGTTTAAAATGCGCGCGAAACATGGAATAATAGGAAGTATTTATACGACAAATGTCAAAGCTTCACCAAGCACCGGATGTTCGCCTGTACGCCCGTGCTGCAATCGACAGAAAGGCTCCTCCGTAATGTATTTTTCCAATCTGTTTTTTCTCTATATATTTCTGCCTGCGCTCTTTCTCGCGTACTTTATCGTTCGAAACGATACATATCGCCGGATCGTGCTGACGGCGTTTTCTCTGTTTTTCTACGCGTTTGGCGAACCGGTGTACGTATTTCTTATGATCGGTCTGGTGGCGGTGGACTACGGCTTCGGGCGTGTCATCGGCAAAACGGCGGAGATCCGGATCCGCAAACGATGGCTGATCGCGGCGGTCGTACTCAATCTGGCGTTCCTCTGCTTCTTCAAATATCTCGGATTCTTCATCGAAACCTGGAATACGCTTTTTGTCCTGCAGCTTCCGGTATTCTCCCTGAAAATGCCCATAGGGATCAGCTTTTTCACGTTTCAGACCATGTCCTACGTAATCGATGTGTACCGCGGGGATGCAGAGGTACAGAAATCCTACGGCAGGCTCCTGCTTTACGTCTCGTTCTTCCCGCAGCTCATTGCCGGACCCATTGTTCGGTACAAGGACATAGAAGCACAGCTGGACAATCGGCATGTGGAGCTGTCCGCCTTTCATGAGGGACTGTTCCGGTTCTGCATGGGACTTGCGAAAAAGGTCCTCATCGCCGACAGCTGCAATACCGCCGTGGAGCAGTTCTTCTCCCTGTCCGACAAAACCGTTGCGGGACAGTGGCTCGGTGCGGTCTTCTACACGCTACAGCTCTATTTCGACTTCTCCGGCTATTCCGACATGGCAATCGGGCTTGGGAAGATGTTCGGCTTCACGTTTCTCGAAAACTTCAACTATCCGCTCATCTCGAAAAACGCCACAGAGTTCTGGCGCAGATGGCATATCTCCCTCGGCACCTTCTTCCGCGATTACGTATACATTCCACTGGGCGGCAATCGGCACGATCAGATGCGCAATATCTTTGTCGTGTGGTTTCTGACCGGGATGTGGCACGGCGCAAGCTGGAATTTCATGATCTGGGGCCTTTATTATGGTTGTCTCCTCGTCTGGGAAAAGACCCGTCTCCTCCCCGCACTCCATAAGGGTCCCGATCCCGCCTGTCACCCGCACCTGGCACAGCTCTGTACGTTCGGGAAATCCCTCTTTGGACACATCTACTGCACGCTGATCACCGTGTTCGGCTTCGCAATCTTTTATTTCGACAAGCATTTCTTCGCAAACATGGGAACCTTGTTCGGCATCGGTACCATTGGCTTCACGGATCTGTTCACGAATGCCATTTTCGCTTCGCACATCTGGCTCTTCATCGCCGCCGTTATCCTTGCCTGCCCCGTATATCCGGCAATCGATCGTCTGCTCCATCGGGAGGGACACACAATTCCCTATACGGCGGAACGGATCGCAAAGACTGTACTTGTGCTCCTTTTCCTTGGCGTTTCTACCGTGCAGCTTGTCGGCAATACGTACAGCCCGTTCTTATACTTCCGCTTCTGAGCTCCGTATGTCGGAAAAGAAGCACTTTGCTCTGAGGTAGCATTTGTATCTATGAAAAAAGTCGATCTCATCTGTCTGCTTGTCGCCGGAACGCTTTTTGGCGGCGTCACGATTTGCAATCTCGTCCAGCCGGATCGTCCGACGGAATCGGCAATGGAGCAGCGCACACTACAGAAAATGCCCGCGTTTTCTCTACGCACTTTCGCGGATGGCTCCTATTTTTCCGATCTCGCACTCTTTGTATCCGACACCTTTGTGGGCAGAGAAGCCCTCACCGGCGTATCCAAAAAGCTCGATTCCCTGATGGGTGTGACCTATACCGTAGACGGTGCGGATTCCTTTGCCATGCTCTCGTCCCAATCCGGAGGCACAGAACATTCGGAAGCGGAGCAGGAAGCCGACCAAGCCCTGGCGGACGCGTTTGCACGACTGGATGCGGAGACACAAAATACCACGGACACCACACCGGAATCGGAAACGGATATGCCCGACACAGATTCCGAAACGGAAAGCTCCCCCACCACAGAATCGGACACCACAGAAACATCTCCGGATGCTTCTGAAACGGAAAACGAATCTGCGGAATCCACACCGACGGAATCGGAACCAGAAACGACCGCTCCGGCAACCACTGTAGTAGAGGAGATCCACCTGAGCCGGACGACCCTACAGCTCACCATCGGCAGCGGATCCGTCGTTTACGCCACGGTGAAAACCAATACCGGTGAGGGTACGAGTGTGCGCTGGTCTGTATCGGACTCCAAAATCGCCTCCATCGTCAAAAATCCCGGCGGCGGCATCGATGTCAAAGGGCTGACCGAGGGCACCTGCACCGTGATCTGCCGTTCGGACAACGGGATACAAAGCGAATGCAAGGTAACGGTATCGGCTGTAACCGGCGTTGGCGCGAACAATAACGACGCAACCGCGGATTTTCTGACCGACGGCATGTTCCTCTACGGCGACGCGGTGTATACGCCTGCCTATTTCTCGGAAAAATACGCCGGATACTATCTCCAGACCGCCGCATACTACAAGTCCCTCTTCGGTGAGGATACCACGGTCAGCGTCGTTGTATCGCCTGTCTCCGCCATGGTGATCGACAACGAAAGCGTGAAGGCGAAGATCCCGGATCAGGGCAAGATCATGGACGATATGGCAGCTCTCGCGGATCCGTCGATTCACTTTGTGGACACGTATTCCGAAATGTACGCGCACCGGAATGAATACCTTTTCTATAAAAGCGATCACCATTGGACGGCACGGGGTGCATATTATGCCTATCGTGCGTTTGCCGAATCCCGTGGCTGGACGCCGACGGAGTTAGATGATTTTGACTACAAGATCATAAACGACAACTACCACGGCTCCATGTATTCCTTCACCGGAGATGCCAGAGTCAAGAATTTCACGGACACCATTGAGGCTTTTGTCACCCGGAAGAAGGTCACGATGACGATCACCGGACAGAACGGCGCGACCTACACCTACAATTCGCCCATCGTGGAGTCCAACCACACCTATGTCACGTTCATCGCCGGGGACAATCCGTACACGGTCATCAATGTGCCGGAAAATCCGCAGGACAGGAACGCCCTCGTCCTGAAGGATTCGTTCGGCAACGCGTTTGTGCCGTATCTCTGTGAGCATTTCGGCAATATCATCGTGGTGGACACGCGCTATACCACGATGAACGTCTACGAGCAGCTGAAGGATTACGGACTGACCGACATCATCTTCGTGAACAATGTGCAGGCCGCCAACTCCTATTCGTGGTCGAAAAAATATCTGGCGGCAGTCGGCGTGGAGTGAGCTATGGCGGAAACCAACCAATCGCTCCACCGAAACCATCGAGAACGGATGCGGGAACGGTATAGGAACAATGGATTCTCCGGATTTTCCGACCACGAAATCCTGGAAATGCTCCTCTATCGCACCAATGCCCGCTCCGATACAAACGGCACAGCGCATCTCCTGTTGGACGCGTATGATGCATCTCTCGCGCACGTTCTTTTCGACAATACCCGCCGCGCAGTTCCCGGGATCGGTGAAAAGACGGAAGCAATGCTCCTCGCCACGGCATTCTCCATGATCGCCATTCTCATAGATACACTGCGCAACGCGGAAATCGTCACGGATCACATGGCGTATACCTTCTTTCGCACCCTGACTGCCCTGCCGATCTTACCGCCGGACACCGCTGTGGTCTTATCCTGCACCCTCGATGGCACCTTTGACGCATGGCGGATCGTTTCGCTGTCCGATCTCGACTCCAATTGTCCGGTTCCCGATGCATGCGCTGCGTATCTGCGGGATTCCTTTGCGCCGGCAAGACTGTTTCGGATCGCACTGCATGGAAACGGATTTCTGACAACTCCCACAGCAGTGGAAAGGCTGCGGGCATTGTGCGGCAAGAATTACAGCTTTCTCAAATCCTGTGTACAATTGCCGTAAGCGTATGATTATGCAAGGTGTCGCAGTCCGCAAAGCACGAAAAAAGCTGTTTTCCCCTTTTGTCTCATAGGGAAGACAGCTTTTTCTATATTGCGTTATGGCTTTTTGGTTTACGCATTCTCCTGCGCTGCCCTGTGCCGTTTCAAGAGCTTATTGTAGTGGAATTTATAGAACACAAAGTGGACGGAGGCCGTGATGAACCACGACAGCGGATACGAGAGGAAGAGCATGAAAAGTGTCCGGTTGGTCTGGAAGATCGTGGAGATCCACAGGATCCGAAGTCCGCATGCGCCGAGCATAGACACGATCATGGGCGTGATGGACATACCCATACCGCGCTGACAGCCGACAAGGACCTCCATCCAACCGCAGAGGAAGTACGGCAGTGCAACGATCAGCAGTCGCTCGATGCCGTATTCGATCGCTTCCGGCTCATCCGGGATATAGATGCTGAGCAGCGGTCTGCCAAAGATACAGGACAACGCACCGAGAATGATCCCGATCACGGTGACGATCCACATACAGTTGAAGCAAACCTTGCGGATCTTGTCGAGCTTTCCTGCGCCGATGTACTGACCCGTGAAGGTCAGAGCCGCCTGATAGAGGGAGTTTTGCGCCACGTATACGAAGCCCTCGATCTGTCCCGCAGCGGTGCAGCCCGCCATGACCACGGAATTGAAGGAGTTGATCGCGGACTGGATCACGACGTTTGAGATGGAGAACACGCTCCCCTGGAGTCCGGCGGGCAGACCCACGCGCAGGATCTTCTTGAATTTGTCGCCATGGATTTTGAGCTTGCGCAGGTCAAGACGGCAGCAGTCCTTCACGCGCATCATGAACACAACGACCATGATGCAGGAGACATACTGAGAAATGACCGTCGCAATGGCCACACCCGCAACGCCGAGATGGAACTGAATGACGAAAATCAGATTGAAGATCACGTTGATAATCCCCGAGATGGTCAGATAGTAAAGCGGGTGCTTGGTGTCGCCCACGGAACGTAGAATCGATGCACAGAAATTGTAGATCATCGAAGCCGGGGTACCGAGGAAGTAGATCTTCAGATATAAGGTTGCAAGCGGCAGCACATCGTCCGGAGAACCCATCCAGATGAGGAACTGACGTGAGAAGAAAAAGCCGATGATACCGACGAGCAGTCCGCCCACAGCACTGACAAACACGGAGGTGTGGATCACCTTCTGTACACCGTCCTCATCTCCCGCGCCGTAATCCTGCGCCACCGCCACACTGGAGCCGACCGACAATCCGATGCACACATTGAGAATCAGGTTGATGAGTGCTCCCGTGGAACCTACCGCCGCCAAAGCGACATAGCTGTCATACCGTCCGACCACTACATTGTCCGCCGCATTGTAGAGAAGCTGCAATACACTTGTGGCGATCAGCGGCAAAATAAAGCGGAAAATGTTCGGGATCATCGGTCCGTTTACGATGTCGATGCGATCTGTTTTTGTTCTTGGCATTCCGTCACCTCTGTATTTTACAAAGTCGATACATAGTATAGCATTTTTTGATGGGAAAAGCAATGACACAATTTCATAAAAGGTTGCCGTCGCAAATGGGCGAAAATTGACGGAATTGATGGAACACGCCGCC
>USGH01000051.1 GCA_900554225.1 uncultured Eubacteriales bacterium
GCCAGCGCAATATTGAGTCCTTCTGTGGTGTTTTTTGTGAACACGACCCGTTCCGGCACAAGATGAAACGTATCCGCAACCACCTCCCGGCAGGTGTAGATTTCCTCTGCTGCTTTTTCCGCCAGCTTATGGGAGCCTCTGCCCGGATTGCCGCCATGAAAGTCCATGCACTGTTCCATGGCGTGCAGGACACAGGGGGGATGCGGATACGTTGTGGCACCGTGGTCGAGATAGAGTGTTTTTTCCGAGCGTATCCGGCAAAACATGACGTTATCCTCCATAGCCGCCGAGAATATCGCCGTAGGATACCCGGTGTGCCGTCAGACAATCGACCGCGGCAGAGCATGCGCCGCAGACCTCCAGTCCGAACGCGCAGCCGTGTCGGGTCAGCGACGGATCGATGGAAACAATTTCGGCGGAGATACCGCATTTGCGCAGTACCTGTCTGCCGCGTGAGGCGTGGGTCTGGGAGCGCATGGCGATGATGCAGCCGCCGTTTGGTGTGGAATAGGATGGACGGTTCATACTTACATATCCTTCCCGCGTTTTCGACATCCGACCGGATCACAGATCGGGCAAGTGCCGCCGCGTTTTTTTTCGATGGTTTCACTACATCCTATGCGTGTACGGTTGGTTCGGTGATTGACTTCCGGCAGCCTTTGTGGTATACTGTCGAAAGAAATACGAATCGAGGTGTGTGTATGAAAGTGGGGGACCGACTGCGGCTGACGATCGCGGACGATACGGCGGAAGGAAAGGGGATTGCGCGGTCGGAGAGCATGGTGTGCTTTGTGGACGGTGCTGTCGCGGGAGACGTGTGCGAGGCGGAGATCACAGAGGTGCGGAAAAATTGCGCAGTCTGCAAAATGGTCGCGCTCCAACAAAAAAGCCCGGATCGCGTGGAGCCGGATTGTCCCGTGTACGACCGTTGCGGCGGATGTACCCTGCGTCACGTGAACGCCCGCCATGCTCTCGCTTGTAAGCAAAAGAGTGTATCCCAAGCCCTGCGCCGCGTAGGTTTGGGCGCGGAAACGGTCGCGGAAACGATCGCTACACCGGAGACACCCTGCCGCAATAAGGCGATCTTTCACTTTTCACCGTCGGACAGGGAAGGCGGACGGGAACTGGGGTATTATGCCGGAGAATCCCATACGGTGCTGCCGGGGACGATAAACTGTGTCCTGCTGCCGCCGCAATTCCGGAAAATTGCCGCGTTTACGCAGACGTATGGCAGCGCACATCCGGCATTTTTCAGGGAAGATCTCCACGCATTGTATCTCCGGCAGAATCGGTGCGGGAAATCGCTTGTCACCATCACGACCGGCGGAGCCATGGCATGTCCGGTGTGCTTTGACGATTTTGCCGACGCTCTGTGCCAGACCTTCTCGGATACAATCGTCGGGGTATTGCATGCCACCGATCCGGCAGGAGAAGCACATGGGCGTGGAGATGTGCGCCGATTTGCCAGACCACAGTACACGACGCTTGCGGGAGACGGCTATTTGACGGACGATTTTCTCGGACTGCGCTTTCATATCTCTCCGGATGGCTTTTTTCAGGTCCATCATGACGGTGCTGCGGTATTGGCGGATGAGGTCCTGTCCCGCGCCCATACGGTTTTGGACGGAAAAACGGACGCGCGGATTGTGGATCTCTACTGCGGCAGCGGATTTTTTGCACTTCTGCTTGCAAAGGCGTTCCCCCATTTTTCTGTCACGGGGATCGAATTGAACGCGGACGCCATCCGGGACGCGAAACAGAATGCACGGGACGTGGGAATCGGAAACGTCAGATTTACACAGTCGGATGCGTATACAGCGTTTTCTCAGTTTGCCGATACGGAACGCCCGACGCTTGTGGTTGTGGATCCGCCTCGTGCCGGTCTGGGAGAAAAGATGTGCCGTATTCTCGCAAACGCCGGCGTGGCACACATCATCTACATTTCCTGCAACCCCATCACCCTCGCCCGCGACCTGCGGCAATTTGCCGACACCGGATATAAGATCGCCACCGTCCAGCCGGTGGATATGTTCCCGCGAAGTGGACACGTGGAGACGGTATGTTTATTGTCCAAACTTAATGCGAAGCAACATATCGAGATAAACTTGGATATGGACGAGCTTGATCTGACCGATGCGGAGAAGAAAGCTACCTACCAGGAAATCAAGGATTATGTGCTGGAGCATAGCGGCTTGAAAGTCAGCAGTTTGTATATCGCACAGGTAAAACAGCAGTGCGGTATCATCGAGCGTGAGAATTACAATAAGCCGAAGTCTGAGGACGCTAAACAGCCCCAATGCCCCCCGGACAAAGAAAAAGCGATCAAGGAGGCATTAACGCACTTCGGCATGATTTAACGGCGTATTACTAACTATATTTTCTGGCAAGAGGCAGATAATCCATGATTAACATTTTACTTGAGGGATTTGACATAGATGCGTCTTGGCTCTATGACGAATTAAAGAACTATATACAGCCAAATCATTCTGTTGCTGTCGTGGCATTCTCTTTTAGAGACAACCGTGTGAAGTCCTTGTCTGATTGGAATGCTTTGTATAGCAAAGAATGTGGCAAATATCACGACGGGATCGTTGGAGGCTTCACTGCGTATGGTATCCCGGAAGAAAACATTAACTTTATCAATTATTTTACTGACACCAAAGAATCTGCAACTAAAAAAATCATAACCGCTGACATTATTTATTTCCTCGGTGGATTGCCTGACCGAATGTTGGATCGTATTAAAGAATTTGATCTGTACGATGTTTTGATGCAACACGATGGGATTCTGATGGGCTATAGCGCCGGTGCTGTCATTCAGTTAGCGGAGTACCATTTGTCTCCCGATGATGATTACCCCGAATTGAAGTATTATGAGGGGCTTCCTTATCTGAATGATTTTTATTTGGAAGTTCACTATGAGGGGACTTCGGAACAGGATGAGTCGATACAACGGGTACTTGCTGAACGTGGTAAAACCGTGTACGCAACCGCTGTGCGAGCTGGCGCAATTCTCGTGGATAATGGAAACCTTAAGCTGCTCGGTGATGTCAAGATTTTTCGATGATGTATGCAATAACGGAGGATAATTATGTTTGACAAACAAGTTACGGCATTGACTGCCATTCTAAAAGACAAAGATATTAGAGAATATTCCGAGGATGCATTTTGGAATATAATTAAAGCGGTTGTATTGGGAGATGTTGGCGCACTTTTGGATGCAACAAATGATTTGAAGAACATTCTGTTCCATACTCCAACGGTTTTGTTTTGGGATAAGATGCAAAGATACCTATTTGGTACGTTTAGGGACTATAGCGATCAAGTTAGAATGTTAGCAAAATTTACCAAAGATAATTTATAATATGAAGCCTTTGTGAAAAAGCAGATACATCTCATCAATGAAATGAACGATGATCGAAAGATTGACTATTTTGCTATGCTGACACGTTGTTTTCTCCTCACAGACATGGAAGATGCTTTGTATTATAAACTGGCACGATTTATCAATATATGTACTCCCGAAGAATTAGAGTATATAAAGTCATTTGATTACGATAAAAAATCCGAAATAAATGCTGTTATTTCCTCTCTGTATCAATATGGGTTATTCGATCAAGCCGAAAAAGAGCATGGCGGTGTTGACTATGTGCTCTCTGGCTTTGCTAAAGCTCTTAAAGATAATAGTTTGAATTTTGATGAAGGGCTGCACGGCAGAGTAAGAATTCTTTCTTACGAGCAAATACCACCACTTAATATAGCTGAGCCTGCAACATGGGACGATATTGACAGTATTATAAATAATAATGATGTAGTTATTGATGGGAATGGTCATAATCAAGACCCTTGCAAGCAAATAAACACTGGATTTTGGGAGGAACACATGACTATTCATGAAATGCAAAATTTAAACAGAGCTACTATTGAATACGTTTCAACGGTTATTGTGCCCGGCATGACGCTCGTTCGGCTTCGCAAACTGTGTGAGGCATATATGCTCTCCCATGGTGCGGATTCCTTTTGGTATTGGGATGTGGGCGCTTTTGTTTTCGCCGGTGATAAGACCGCTGTATCGGTATCCGGTCGTGAGTATAAAACAGATGACCACATAATTGAGCCAAACGATATTATCACAATAGATTTAAGCCCGCAAAGCAACTGCATTTGGGGCGACTATGCCAGAACGCTGATCGTAGAAAACGGCAGGATCGTCAAAGACGTAGAGCAAATACAGAATGATGAATGGCGAAACGGTCTCAAAATGGAAGCCTATCTGCATGAAGCTATGCTTGGTTTCGTGAATGAGAACACTACTTTTGAGGAGCTGTTCTACTACATAAACGATCAGATCAAAGCTCGTGGGTACGTCAACCTTGATTTTCTTGGAAACTTGGGTCATTCCATAGTTAAGGATAAAAGACACCGTATCTACATCGAAAAAGGAAACACGGAAAAACTGTCCGCTGTCGAAGCGTTCACTTTTGAACCGCATATCAGCTTGCCTGGGTCTTTATACGGATTCAAAATGGAAAACATATACGGATTCAACGGTGGTGTTTTGACCGAACTATAACGCAAATATGGAGAATCGAAAATGCAGGTCTCTCGCTTTTGAAGTAATTTGACACAGAGTTTGCAACAATATTTGTTGTAAAGAAAGATAGGTAAAAGAAAATGATAAACAGAGAAGATATGCAAGTGATTTTTGATAAATGGGTAAAGAAACTGCGCCTTGTTCCAGCTTGGGATATTCGTTTGGAATGGGTGGAAGATCCTGCATGGCGCAAAACCGGTGATTTCAAAATCGACTGCGATGATCGGAAAGCCATTATTCTGCTGAATGCCACAAATCCCAAACAGGAGAATATGGAAGAAGTGATTGTTCACGAACTAATGCACCTAAAGCTTTATCCTTTAGATCAAGTAACGGAAGCATTGATTACCAGCAATTTTGAAGAAGGAACTCCCGGATACAATTTTGCATATCACGGCTTCTTCACGACCTTGGAGCAAACTGTAGAAGAACTAACCAAATGTTTCCTGCTGGAATTTGGTGAGAACAAGAGCTTATCCTTCGGACGGTGCAAGAAAATGAAGTCTTTCACAGAATTATATGACGGTTTGAACAATATTGAATGAGGCACACAATGGCAAAACAAAATACGAAAATTATTGTTAAACCGTTTCAGTAAACATCAATATTCCCTGAACTATTGGATGGTTTTGCTCATAGCCAAAAGATCACAAAAAAATGGGTTAAGCAAAACAATGTGTGGGAACTTACAGATGTTTCCCTCCTGCGTGAATGGAGTGCCGAGAAGCGGATTTGGATAACAGAATATATGTGTCAGCAAATAGAGCGAGGCGGTACTACAGTTGGAGCATTTTGTAATGATCGACTGATCGGTTTCTGCTGTGTCGATGGCACAATTTCCGGAACTTAAGCGAAATATGCTAATTTGACCATACTATTCGTTGATGATAATTGGAAACGAAACGGAATCGGCAAATTGCTCATGCAAGAAGCTCGTAACCACGCAACAAAATCGGAGCGGAAAAGATATTTATATCGGCAATACCATCAACAGAGACGATTGCCTTTTATCTAAAAATGGGTTGTGTCGATGCTAATGAAATAGTAGGAGCTTTTGTGGACTCAGAGGATGACCGCTATTTAGAACTTATGGTTAATCCAGAAAAAATGTCTTGTTAGAGTTACATAATAACTGATTTGTTTATAGTAGTAAGAAACTGCAATCGGTATTAACATCGTATTTTGATGTATGAATACAAAATAATAAAACAGAAAGGGTGATGATATATGAAAAATAATCGTGTATGGAGGGTTCACGTTTCCTAACCCTCCGAACAAATCCACGAGCTGTGGTGCGGAAAATGCCAACAATAGCGAAAAGCGTTGCGGACGCAACATACAACGCGCGGTCGATATGATACAATCAAAACAGAACGGTAAAGCAATAGAGGAAAACAAAATGGAAACAAGAGTTGCTGTTATCAGCATCATTGTGGAGAAAGCGGAAAGCGTCGCCGGACTGAACGAGCTGCTCCACGAATACGGGGAATATATCATTGGCAGAATGGGAATACCGTACCGTGCCAAGGGTATAAACATCATCAGCGTAGCGATAGACGCGCCTTTGGACAAGATCAACGCGCTTACCGGCTCCATAGGAAAGCTGGACGGTATCTCCGCCAAGGCCGCGTATTCCAAACAGAACTGAAATCAAAAAGTCTCGCCTGCCGCCGAAATCTCAGAAGCAGATGCAGGGGATAGCCGTGCAGTTGGAGAAGGGGTAATTTTACGTCTTTCTGTTTTTCGGCTTACAGGTCGGGACGGAAGGACGCTATTTTATGGCAAAAGACATAAGCAAAGGAGAGCGAGTATGAGTTTGAACAGCACCCCGTCCGCGAATCGCATACATATCGGATTTTTTGGCTGCCGAAACGCCGGCAAATCCAGTCTCGTCAACGCCGTTACCGGGCAGGAACTTGCGGTGGTTTCCGATGTCAAGGGAACCACAACCGATCCTGTCACAAAGGCAATGGAACTGCTTCCTCTGGGACCGGTTGTGATCATAGATACTCCCGGATACGATGATGAAGGGATACTGGGCGAAAAGCGCGTCAGAAAGACGAAACAAACGCTCAATAAAACCGATATTGCTGTTCTTGTTGTTGACGGAACACAAGGCATGAGCAGGTTTGATTTTGAGCTTCTGGATATAATAAAGGGAAAAAACATTCCATATATTATCGCGTATACCAAATCCGACGCTGGAGAAGCGGTATCCGCAATCGAAGGAGAAAACTGTATCGCAGTCAGTGCGGAGAACGGCAGCAATATATACGCGCTCAAGGAAAGAATAGGAAAGCTCATGCCGGCGGAGGACGGTAAGACGCTGGTGGAGGGAATCATGGATGCGGGAGACACTGCGGTTCTTGTCATTCCGATTGACGAAGCCGCTCCGAAGGGCAGACTTATCCTTCCGCAGCAGCAGGTGATACGCGATATACTCGATATAGGCGGCTGCGCGCTTGTCACAAAGGAAACCGGGCTTGCAGGTACGCTTGCAGGAATAAAGGAAAAACCGCGTGTCGTGATCACCGACAGCCAGGCGTTTGCCATGGTATCCAGGATCGTACCGGATGAGATACCTCTGACGTCGTTTTCGATACTTATGGCGAGATACAAGGGATTTTTGAAAATTGCTTACCGCGGTGTCCACGCCATAGATCTTTTAAACGATGGGGACACTGTTCTGATAGCCGAAGGCTGCACACATCACAGACAATGCGGAGACATCGGAACGGCAAAAATACCACGCTGGCTTGCCGCACATACAGGGAAGAAGATCGAGATAAAAACCTGCTCGGGAACGGAATTTCCAGAGGATCTCACGTCTTATTCTGCGGTGATCCATTGCGGAGGATGTATGCTCAGCGAGAGGGAGGTGCAGTACCGGATGAAATGCACCGAAGACTGCGGCGTACCGTTTACCAATTATGGCATATTCATTGCGTATGTAACAGGGATCATGGAACGCAGCGTGAAGATGATACCCGAAATGCAATAAAAAGAAAATCCGTATGTGCGTTGTTCGATAAAAACGTACATACGGATTTTTAGTGATATGGATTCAGCGCATCTTAAAATACATGGTCGCACAGCGCGAGAGCGATCTCCCGGCAGGCTTCGGCATCCTTGAGATCCAGCAATTCCGCGGACGTATGGAGATTGCGCATCGGGATCGAGAGTACGCCGGCCTTTGCGCCGAGTCCCACCTTCTGCATCGGAACCGCATCTGTACCGCCGTTTGCGGCTATCTCGTACTGATACGGGATCTTCTTCTCCTCCGCGACCTTCGTCATGGCGTCTATGACATCCTGATCGCAGATAATGGTGCAGTCACGGATACAGATTGCCGCGCCGGAACCGACCCTGCACTCCATCGGGGTCACGCCGATCGCGTCTCCGGTGCTGCACACATCGATGGCAATGCCAATATCGGGCTGAACGGAGGCAGCGGCAGTGGAGCCGCCGTTGGCAGTGCATTCCTCCTGTACCGTGAACGCGAAATACACGTCGTTGTACGGCTTTTCCGCGCGTTCGGACAATGTGCGCAGTGCCTGTAGCTGGATGGCGACGCCGATCCGGTTGTCAAGCGGTCTGCCGGTTACGACGCTGGAGGTCAGCTTGGTCACATGGGAGAGAACTGCGAACGTATCGCCGATCTTGACCTTGCGCTGTGCCTCTTTTTTGCTGCGCGCACCGATGTCGAGAACCGTGTTGGAGCAGTTTGCGCTGTTGTCGCAGCCCGCGTTCGGGATCAGAATCCCATGCGTGCCATTCGCGAACCGAACCTCCTGATAGGCTGCGGAGGTCATGTTCGGTCCGCCGGTGTTGAAGAAACGGATGTAGCCGTTGTCCTCGATGTAGGATACGATGAAGCCGACCTCGTCCATGTGGGCGCAGTACATGAGCTTCTTTTTGTGTGCACCGCAGCCATATTTGACCGCGATCACATTGCCAAGCGGCGTGGTATAGCATTCGTCGCAGATGGATTGTACCTCCGCGAGAACAAAATCGGTCATTTCCTGTTCCCGGCAGGATGGTGCGAGGGGGGCGATACATTTTTTGAGTAAGCTGTACATACAATACCTTCTTTAATAGGAATAAATTGACAGATCAGTCCATGGCGCGCAGCATGGCAAAGATTAGCTCCCGTGTTGCCAGATAGTCACGGATGCTTGCGATGTTGGTTTCCGAGGGCAGACCGCGAATCGGCAGGGAAATGGACGCGGTGCGGATTCCTTCTCCGATCGGCGCGACGCGTGCAGCACCGGATACGCTGGGGGCATATCGTTTATACTGGCAGCCGATGGAGGTCTCCTCTGCAAGTGCTGCAAGGAAATCGTAAAGCCCGCGATCGTATGCCGCGCCGTTGTCCTGGAATGCGATGACCGGACCGCCGTCGAGTCGGGATGCCTGCTTGTCGCAGGGAACACCGGGAATATCCGCCGCAGGTGTACCCTCTACAAAGATCGCGCAGTCGGGGCGGATCCCAAACGCCGCATTGCCGACACTGGAGCGCAGAATCTCGCCACGGCAGGTGAACGTGAGATACAGGTCATACGGCAACCGTTCTCCGGAGCAGGATAAGGTGCGCAGAATTTCGCAAAGGATCGCGCATCCGAGGCGTCCGCCAAATGCTTTGCCGGAGAGGTAGTGATCACCAAACGGAGCAAATTCCGTGGCGAACGTGCCGAAATCGCCGATGGCAACGTAGTGTTTGGCATCGTCCTTGCTTGTGGCGCCGAGATCAACGTACAATTCTCCAAAGGAGACCGCACCGCCATGCTTGTGTGCCGGTTTTGCGCCAAGGAATGCCGGATAGTCGCCGTTTTCATTGCCGACACGGACTCTGCGCGCGCTGAGCATACGACCATCCCGCAGAGACAATTCCGTGAGATGGAGGTAGCCGCTTTCGTCGATATCGTTCACCATAAAGCCCGGTTCGTCCATGTGTGCGCTAAGCATGACCTTTTCGCTGTCCGCCACATCCTCGATTCCGCGATACAGGGCGACGACGTTGCCCATCCGGTCGATTTTCACCTCGTCCGCGTACGGTGTGACCGTTTCCTGAATGATCTTTGCGACCGCTTCCTCACAGCCGGACGGACCGAACGCGTTGGTCAGTCTTGCAAGCAGCGCATATGTCTCCGGCGAGAGTGCGTTTTCCAGTACAGGAATGTTCTTTTCCATATCACACGCGCTCCTTTCCATAGGTTTCGGCAAGCTTGGCATCGGTCAGAATCGCGCCGATCAGCTCTGCAAACGTTTCCCCATCGTCGAGGGAGAGATATTCACTGTACGAGTGCACACAGCCGAGCGGGATACTGACCACAGCGGTCGGGATTCCGGCGGCACAGAAGATGAGAGCGTTCGCGTTTGTACCGGTGCTGACCGCTTCCACCACGGGATTGAGCGGGATCTCTTTTTCTTCGGCAAGCGCGAGGATCCGGCGGGTCAGAGCGCGATCGGTCACAGCGGACAGAGAGGTCATGGGACCATCGCCGATCGGACTGGATTCCGTTTTCGCCATACCGGGGGTTTGGGCAAAATTTACATCGGTGACAATGGCGAGATCCGGTTCTACGGCATATGCCGCACAGTTTGCAGCCGCCGCGCCGATCTCCTCGCCCGCGGATAAGCAGACCGTCACGTCAAAGCACAGCTCCTCCGGCTTGGTCTCCAGTACCGCAGAGAGCAATCCGGTACAGCAGGCCTTGTCGTCAAAGCCGCAGCCGATGATCCGGCGATGAAGCAGCTCCGTGATTTGCGCGCCGTACCGGACAAACGAGCCCACACCGATTCCCATCTCGGTCAGCTGCGCCTTGGTATATCCGGTATCGAGACGGAGTGCATCCATGGCAGGTACACCATCCGGGAATCCGCAGTCGTTCGGATACGCGGCGACATACGCTGGAATCGTGCGGTGCTTGCCGTATACGAGGAAGCGCGCGCCGGGCAGGATCTGTCTGTCCAGACCGCCGATGGGGAGTATGGTGCAGAAGCCGTCGTCCGAAATGGTGGTGATGATCATGCCGACCTGGTCAAGATGTGCGTCCAATAGAATATGCGGCGCGTTTTCGCGGTTGGATTTTTTCGCAAGGAGGATATTGCGTGCATTGTCCCGGGTGATCGAATCAAAATCACCGGAGAAATGCGCCTGTATCGTTTCCAAGGCGTTCTGTTCATTCCCGGAAACGGTCATGACCTCGCATAGGGTGCGAAGAATGTCAAAGTAGGTCATAATGTGTTCCTTTTTGAGGGGATTTTAAGGATTTACGGATGCCGTTCCGCGAACGCAGGGGGGGATGTCATACCAGCAATACACCTGCACATGAGATAGTATTCCATTCGGAATGCTGTGCTTCCGGAATGCTGTGTTCGCGGAACCTGATGCCATTATAGCACAGAATTGGAGGTGTGTCAATAAAATCCACAAAAACGGAGAAAACCAACGGCAAAAATGGAGTATCTTCCGGCAGACGGCGCAAAAAACGTTGCAATTCCGCACAACGTATGCTATAATAAGGAAAACGCTGTTTCAGGTCGTTTTGGCATTAAAAACCATATATTCAGGCTTTTGGCGCAAAAAACCGATGGATGCAGTGCATCCTCAGCCAAAAACGGATCTGTATCTCGGAGCATTCCGCAAAAGGAGAGCAAGAATCATGAAACCCATTGCCAGCTTTACCGTCAATCACCTCACCCTGACGCCCGGCATCTACGTGTCCCGCATAGACGGGGATATTGTCACCTACGATCTGCGCACCAGAACCCCGAACGGCTCGTCGTATATGGACAATCGCACAATGCACTCTGTGGAGCATATGTTTGCCACCTGTATCCGCAACTCGGAAATGGCGGACCGCGTGATCTATTTCGGCCCGATGGGATGCCGCACCGGGTTCTATCTCCTGATGCGCTGCACGGAGGACGATCTTGCCGCATTCCACAAAAAGGTGCTTGCGCTCGTGAAGACTGTGCTTGCGCAGATTGTGGAAAACGAATCGGTCATGTACGGTCAGTCCGCCAGAGAATGCGGCAACTATCGGGAATTGTCCCTTGCCGACGCGAAAACGGAATGCGCGCGGTATCTGGAGATACTGGAGAATCGGGAGAACGATTTTACCTATGCGGAGTAAGGGGACATACGGCAGCCGTCTTCATAGAAAAGGAAACGGCACTGTGGGGGAGCTGCTCCCCGTGCTGTTTGGCGGGATTGGTTCCCGCGGTACTTCAATATAATAAAGGAAGAAAAAATTATGCTTGGTATCATTGCAGCGATGCGCGTAGAAGCCATGGAGCTGATCGAAAAAATGACGGATAGAGTGGAGAACACCATCAGCGGAATCACATTTACGAATGGAAAGCTGTGTGGACATGACGCCGTGGTCGCGGTATGTGGGATTGGCAAGGTATTTGCCGCACTGTGTACGCAGACAATGATCCTCACCTACCACCCGGATGCGATTGTCAACACCGGGGTCGGCGGTACCCTGACGGATGCGCTGTCGATCTGTGATATGGCACTGTCCGTAAATCTGGTGCAGCACGACATGGATACCTCTGCGCTCGGGGATCCGGCCGGACTGATTTCCGGAATCAACGTGATCTACCTTCCGGCAGACAAGCATCTTATTGAGACGATACTGTCTCCGGAGGTGGCGGGAGATACGCACATTGTCCCCGGCACGATTGCAAGCGGCGACCAATTCATAGGCGGCGGTGCGCGGAAGCAGTGGATC
>USGH01000052.1 GCA_900554225.1 uncultured Eubacteriales bacterium
CGGGGGACAGGCTTTTTACATCTTCTTTTGTACTGGTCATTCCGCCTTGTCCTCCACAACGATCGTCAGCACCGCATGTGCCTCTCTGTCAAATTCATCCGTGTAACGGTAATCCGCCTGGTATACGCCTGCCGTGGTCGTATCGAGATCCGTTTCGATCCGCACACGGGACAAGATCAGGCTCTCGTCGGTCGTCTGTGCAGCTTCCCCGTCTTCCGTCGTCTCCATGGTTTCCGTTGTATCGACAGTCCTCTCGGTGACAGCCTCAACGGAGCGGATGTTGTCGCGCAGGTCCACACTTTCTCCCACGGTGATATATAATAAGTAGTTTTTCAATTGGATCTTCGGTCCGTACAGACTCGTGTTCTCAATGGTAATGGACAGATCCAGATAGATCACGTCCCCCTTGCTGTTTGTCACCTGCACATTGATCGGATACACGCCTGCCACGCCGGACTGGAATCCGCTTGTGGTCGCCGCGATCTTTACCCGGTCGGAAATGTTGCCGTCCAGCACGTCCACCGCCCCGATGCACCGGAACGGATTCGCTTGCTCGTTCACGGAAAAGACGAGATCATCCGACATCGTGAAGCGCGGCGGTGTATAGCCCTCGTATTCCATCCGTCGCGTCGCCGTGGTCACGTGATTCTCACTGTCGCGCACCGCGTAGGTCACATTGCACACCCCCGGCGTGATGAAGTGGGAGATCGATTCGACCAGCACCTCCCCGGTCAGATCGCCGTCCTCCGCATCCCGCGCGGTCACGCCCGATAAAAGCTCGGCGTCCGTAGACTCCAGCCCCACCGTGATTCGATCCGTGTCGAACGAAATCACCGGGTAGGTATCCCGCGACAGCCGTCTCGCACGGAGAAAGGTCAGCGCAAATAGGACCGCAGTCAGACAAAACAGTACACACACGGCGATCCGCAGCGTTTTTATCATAGGTATATTTCCTCCCTCCCGCACACGCGGTACAGTACAATTTTCAAGCGGCGGAAGTCACTCCCACCCATGCGGCTTTGTCATCCGGAATGTGGCAAGCGCGCTGTCGTTCAAGATGCGGCAGGGGTTGACCTTGGTCAGGTGATCGGCGTAATCGATGGAAAAGTGCGCGCTGATCCACTCGTGTACGCTGCGCAATTCCGGTCGCCGCCGATAGACCCCATGTCCGTCGCTGGCTATGAGATCGCACAGTCCCGCCGCGAGAATCCGCCGTGCCGCACGAGCCGCCGCCGGTCCGAACGATCCGGTCACGCTGCCCTTATTGAGCTGCACCGCGCATCCCAGCTCCTTGTACATCGCACAGATTCTCCAATCCTCCTGTATGCACGCGTATCGCTCCGGATGGGCAATCACAGGAATATATCCGGCGGCAAGAAGCGGCTTTAACAGCTCCGTCATGCGCGCGGGGGATTCCCGGAACGAAAATTCCGACAGAATGTACCGCGAACGATTCAGAGAGATGAGCCGATCCTCCCGCAGCAGGGACAGCACATTGTCCGTCAGGTAGATCTCCTGCCCCGCATACAGCCGCAGCGGGATATGGAGTGCGTAGAGCCGTTCCTGGAGACGGTTCAGCATATCCAAAAGCCGTTCGTTCCAGTAATTCCGATAGCCGTGCGTGACATTGGTATGCGGCGTGGCGGCGATTCCCTCTGTACCTTCCCGCAGTGCATATGCCGCCATTTCCACCGATTCCTCGATCCCGTCGGCACCATCGTCCAGCCCGGGCAGGATATGGCAGTGCAAATCGTACATACCTCTCTCCTCAAAAAGAAATCTTCCGTTTGTTTCGCGGAAAATTACCGTTTCTTCACATATTTTCTATGAAGCCAAGCATAATCCGGTCTATTATACAAAGTCCGCCTATAGTATACCACAGAAATCAGCAAATAGCAAGATGAAATTCCCCACACCGCACACCTGCGGCGTATTTTTCACTTTCCCACAAAAATGCGCTTTACATGGGAATTTTTTCCGGGAATTTTAGCAAACCACCCGATTATCTGTCCATCTCATGCGTGGTATCCGGCGGCGCGGCACATCGGCTGCGGGCGCATTTTCCGTATACGGCGACCAATTCTCTCCGCCACGGCAGCAGCGCGATCCACACCGTGCGAAAAAAATGCCACCAGAAGCCGCCCGTTTGTTTTTTCCCCTTGCGCACAACGGCGGTGACACATCCGAGCAGCTGATCACAGCGGATCCCGTATTCCCGTTCGGTTTGTGCGTCTCCGGCAAAGGTATACGTATCTCCGCGCCGTCCCACGATCCGATGGAGGATGTACGCGCCGTTGTCCCTGCGGTAGAGACAGATATCGCCCACGCGCGGGTGTATCCCCTCCATGGGCGCGAGGATCACGGCATCCCTTCCCGAGGCAAGGTACGGTCCCATGCTTCCGCCCACCACAGGCAGCGGCGGCGCGATCCCCTCCCGCAAAAGCGGCAGGTACACGGCAAAATACGCGTCGTTTGTGTTTTTCTCCACGTCGTCCGCCTCCCCTTTCCGGCATAAATCGTCCCACTTACCATTGCATAGCCACTATACTGCTATTGCTGCTATAGTATAGCACAAATCCGTAGCATATGCAACCATATTTGCGTCAATTTTGGAACATGTGGTCTATTGTTTTTCGGCGCAGAAGCGACTTAGTTCCGGGATCATGACATAAAGCGAGGTGCTGTGCCTTTGTGCGCCATCGACAGGCAGGGCTTTTCACGCAAAAACACATTTAATTCCCCCGTATCCCTTGTATTTTCACGCGGGATATGGTAAAATATCGTATTATAATCTATGGTATGAAATGCGAGGAATCCGTTTATGGAATACAAATTCTCTGAAAAATTATCCGCCCTCAAGCCGTCCGCGATCCGGGAGATCTTCAAATCTCTGACCGACCCGACCATCATCAGCTTTGCGGCGGGCAATCCGAATCCGCTGTCCTTCCCCGTCGAGGCACTGGCGAAGATCTCCGCAGACATTTTTGCCTCCGATGCCGCCTATGCGCTCCAATACGGCATCACGGAGGGCTACGCACCGCTGCGGGAGTCGATCGCCGCGCGCATTTTTGAAAAATTCGGCATCGGACGCGAGTTTGACCAGACGATCGTCACCACCGGCGGACAGCAGGGCATCGAGCTGGCGTGCAAAGCGTTCTGCAATGAGGGAGACGCGGTGATCTGCGAGAATCCGAGCTTCATCGGCGCATTGAACGCTTTCCGTTCCAACGGCGCACGGACCATCGGCGTACCTCTGCGCGCGGACGGCATCGATCTTGCAATCCTGGAAGAGACGCTGCGCACCGAAAAGAAGGCGAAGCTTCTCTACCTGATCCCGACGTTCCAGAATCCCTCCGGCATCACCTCTACCGCGGAGAACCGCCATGCCGTATACGCGTTGGCAAAGAAGTACGGCGTGGTGATCCTGGAGGACAACCCGTATGGCGAATTGCGCTTTGCCGGTGCGGATGTGCCGACGTACAAATCCTTCGATACGGACGGGATCGTCATCTACTGCTCGTCCTTCTCGAAAATCCTCTCGTCCGGAATGCGTATCGGCTTTGTGAACGCACCCGCGGAGATCATCGCAAAGATGGTGGTCGCCAAGCAGGTGGAGGACGTACACACGAATCTGTTCGCGCAGATGCTCTGTCATCGGTACATGGCAGAATATGACATGGACGCACACGTGGCGATGATCCGGGAGCTGTATCGGAACAAGGCAAACCGGATGCTCACCGCACTGGACGCGGAAATGCCGCAATCCGTCGCGTACACCAGACCCGAGGGCGGACTGTTCCTCTGGTGCACACTGCCCGATGGTCGGGATGCCGCGCCGTTTGTGCAGAAATTCCTCGAAAACAAGGTCGCTGTGGTACCGGGATCGGCATTCATGTGTGTGGAAAACGCACCGTCCGACTCGTTCCGCCTCAACTACTCCATGCCGTCGGATGAAGACATAGACCGTGGCGTCGCGATTCTCGGCAAGGTACTGCGGGATACTCTGTGATCCCGAAAAACGGAGAAAGATACAGGAAAGTTCATGTTTATCGATAAAATCAAAATTTATGTAAAAGCCGGCAACGGCGGCAATGGGATCGTCTCGTTCCGGCGGGAAAAATATGTCGCAAAGGGCGGACCGGACGGAGGAGACGGCGGCAATGGCGGAGATGTGCTCTTCCGTGTGGACGAGGGTGCCAATACCCTGCTCGCGTTCCGGTACAAGCGCAAATTCGTGGCTGAAAACGGCGGAGACGGCGGCGGTGCGAAATTTCACGGCAAGAACGGCGCGGATGTCGTGATCCTGGTGCCGCAGGGAACGATCCTCCGCGATGTGGAATCCGGGAAGATCATCCACGACATGGCGGACGGAGAGGATTTCGTACTCTGTCACGGCGGCCGCGGCGGATGGGGAAACAAGCATTTTGCCACGCCTACCCGCCAGATCCCGCGATTCGCCAAGGCTGGACTGCCCGGAGAAGAACGCGAGGTGGTGCTGGAGCTGAAGATGATCGCGGACGTCGGTCTTGCGGGACTGCCGTCTGCCGGAAAATCGTCGCTGCTTGCCGCCTTGTCCTCCGCCCGTCCGAAGATCGCGGATTACCACTTCACGACGCTGGAGCCGAATCTCGGCGTGGTATCGACCGGTGGAGAATCCGGGTTCGTGATGGCGGACATTCCGGGGCTGATCGAGGGTGCATCGGAGGGACTTGGGCTGGGTCACGCCTTCCTGCGCCACATTGAACGGTGCCGGATGCTTGTGCAGGTCGTAGACATTTCCGGCTCTGAGGGACGCACGCCGCTGTCCGATTTTGAAACGATCTCGGCGGAGCTGGAGAAATTCTCCCCGGAGCTTGCCGCCAGACCGCGCATCGTTGCCGCAAACAAGGCGGATCTGATGGTGAACGGCGAGGAGGAATTTATCGAGATCCCGGAATTGTCCCCGGAGGCTGCGGAACTGGAGCTGCGCTGCGCAGAGCTTGGATATGAGCTGTACTACATCTCCGCGTCGCGCAAAATGGGGCTGTCCGATCTTGTGGATGCAATCGCCGCCAAGCTGCGCACGTTGCCGCCGGTTCTGACCTATGAGCCGGAGGTCGCGCCGGAGGAGGAAGTGACCGTGGACGATGGTGCCGCGGACGTGACCATTCGCCGGGGAGACGATGCGTCCTATATCGTGGAGGGACGCTGGGCGGAGGCGTTGGTGAACCGCGTGAATTTCGAGGACCGCGAATCGCTCATGTACTTTGAACGTTCTCTTCTCAAGGCCGGGATCATCGACCGACTCCGGGAGGCAGGCTGCGAGGAGGGCGACACGGTACACATCGCGGACGTGGAGTTCGACTTCATCGACTGATTCTGCCCGCGCGGTTGAGCCTCTCTCCAAACGCTCTATACGACTCCCCCGATACACGCTGTTCTTTCCGCCGCCGGTCCGTTATACTATAGGTGCGATCGCAAAAACAAACAGCAGGAGGAAACGTATGAACAACCAAACCTTTGGGGAACGGATCGCCGAGCTGCGGCGGAAGCGTTCCATGACGCAGGAGAGCCTTGCCGGGATCATCGGCGTATCCGCGCAGGCGGTTTCCAAATGGGAAAATAGCGCCACCATGCCCGACATACTCCTTTTGCCGCTCCTTGCCGACACACTGTGCGTGTCCATCGACGCGCTGTTCGGTCTGCCGTGCAAAACGCGCGAGGAACCGATCCCGATAGAGGAGACCCCGGCGGCGGTATACGACAAAATTCTGACGACCATGTGCCGTTGGGACTGCTCCGTATCGGACGAGGCGCAGTATCTCGCGAACGCGAAAGCGGGTTTCGCGAAAAATCCAAGGGCGCACACGGGATTTGTGTCGCAGACGGCGGGCGCCGTGTACGCGGATCGGGATATGGCGCTTGCGTATCTGCCGAATAACGCGGATTCCGTGCAGCTATTGGAAAAGGAGGGGATCGGGGCGTTTTTGCAGGTGCTGTCGGAGGAGAACGTGCGTCGGGTGCTCGCGTACCAGTGCCGGAATCCGGAGCAGACCTTCACCGCCGCGTCCGTTTCCGCGAAAATCGGGATCGCGGAGGAGGACGCCCGGGACGCGCTGGAGAAGCTGTGCGACTACACCCTCACCGCGGCGATGAACGTGGACGTCGGCGGCGGCGAGACCCTGCGGGTCTATCGGGCGTACGGCCTGCACAAGCTGCCCCTATTATTGTACCCGCTCCTCTCCCTCGCCGGACAGCTCGCGGATTTCCACGAAGCATGGCACGGACTGCGGGGATAAAAATGTGATATAACAGGCAGTGCATGGTCGTATTTTGTACGATATGCACTGCCTGTATTGGTTTGTACCGCCGTATATTTATACACATGGTGATTTTCGCATTTTTCAGCGAATCGTATTGACAAGCGGGGGCGATTTATGGTATAGTAAAGATAAGCGGACGGTGTTTATCCGCCGCGCGGGGACAATCCGCTCTCCGCAAAAACGGGACTGCCGTGCGTATGGCAGCCAAACGAAAGCCGCGTTCCATTCCCTGCCCCGCATCAAGCGTTATTCCATCCATTTGACGCAAACCTTTTGACGCAAAAATCAACGGTTCCGGGAGGTGTACAATGACAGCAACACGGATTTCTCCTCTGATGCTTCTCCTGCTCTTGGTCCTGATTCTCCCTTTGTCTGTCTGCATAAACGGATGCGGCGGTCAATATGCCGAAAACACCGATGACAAGACGATGGATACAGCGGAGGGCAACGGCGTGCCGTCTGTATCCGATACCGCCGCACTCCTCTACGATCCGCTGTCTTCTGCGGCGTATAACGATTCCCCCAACAGAACCTCCGCGGGGAGATTCTGCGAGGACATTTCGACAGGCAATATCCTATACAGGAATGTTTTTGATCATGATTTTCTGTACCAATACGATATTTCCTCCCGAACAAGCACGTGCCTGAGCGCGGACATTTATGGGGTGCAGTTCATCACCATCGATCCGGATGGCGGAAGAATACTCTTCTCGGGCTATGATTCCGAGAAAAATCACAAAAAGATCAACATTTACAGCATCACAAAAGACAATCCCACCCCTGTCCTCGAGATCGAAAACGCGCAGGGCACCGTTGTTACAGACGATTATCTATACTACCACGGGATGATGGACGAATTCTCTTATGATATTTCCAGAAAAAACATCAACACCGGGATCGTCGAAACCCTGCTTCCCCCGGGGTATTTTTGCAGTGACGTGACCCTTCTTGTAGTGGGAGACAGTCTGTATTTTCACAATCTCATGGACATATATCATCTGGACACTGTATCCCTCGATCTGACCAATATCACAAACGGCGTTCACAAAAACGGACTGAATAAATTACAGTACGTGGACGGCTACTTATATTACTACACGTATGGGAAAAACGCAGCAATCCATAGGATCTCCGCAGGAAATACAGACGACAGGGAGACGGTGCTCCTGTTCAATGACGGAGATTTCTGGTACGACAATCTTCTGGTTGTTGACAATTCGCTTATTTTCACAGGCCGTCAGTCCTCCTCCTTAAGCGAAGGGGAGCCTGAAGAAAATTTCATCCGCGGCACCTTCAAGTATTCCTTCCAAAGCGGTATTGTCGAAAGGATCCATGAACAAAGCTGGGGACCCGCGTGCTATGTCACGCATGACTATATCGTTTCCATTCAAAACGCGGAGGATAAAGGCGCCGATACCATCCTCATCATGGACTACGACGGCAATGACCTTTCCTCCTCTTTTCCGGGACTGACCCACTAAGAAAGGTATGGCGAAAAACAATTGTCTTATACTCTTGATTTTGTTGCTTTTGTCAATCAATCTTTCTGCATGTGATGATATTCAGGGGACAGATTCCTACATCGATTTGTCCCGCACCACACGGATCGTTGCTGCAAGCAACCCTTCCTATCAAAAGACTTTTGAATCAATACCACAAGAGCTGGCAGCAGTCGTATCAACGGTAGATAATCTGCTTACCGCATACACAAAAGACACTGTGCAGACAGACACTTCTGCTGATTTCCAGACAATGAATGATCTTCTCTTCCTAACGCTGGAAATGGACGACGGTTCTCTGTTCCTGATAAACATCTATCTTCACACGGATCACGATGGCTATATTCGCTGTATTCGCCACTCTGCCGACGATATACAGACAGAGCTCGCCACTTTTCCATTCGAAAATATGCGGCTCGTGCAGACCGTGAAAGAGGTACAGTCCTCGCTCCATCCATAATTCCCCCCCCACCACATCAAAAGAGGACGGCTCGCGCCATCCTCTTTTTTCGTATATTCGTTTACTGCACCTGCACGCTGTAATTCGGAGCTTCCTTCGTGATCGAGATGTCGTGCGGGTGGGATTCGCGCAGACCGTTTCCGGTGATGCGGACGAACTGCCCGTCGCGCTTCAGATCCTCAATGGTCGGGGTGCCGCAGTAGCCCATACCGGAGCGCAGACCGCCCATGAGCTGGTACACGGTGTCGGAAACGGGTCCCTTATACGGTACGCGCCCTTCCACGCCCTCCGGCACGAGCTTCTTCTGATTCTCCTGGAAATAGCGGTCCTTCGATCCCTTTTCCATGGCGGCGAGAGAGCCCATACCGCGATAGACCTTGAATTTTCTGCCCTGGTAGATTTCGCTGTCTCCGGGGCTTTCCTCACAACCTGCGAGCAGCGAGCCGATCATGATGACGTTCGCGCCCGCCGCAATCGCCTTGGTGATGTCGCCGGAATATTTGATGCCGCCGTCCGCGATGACCGGGATGCCCGCCTCCGCCGCGACTTCATATGCGTTGAGAATGGCGGAGATCTGCGGTACGCCGATACCCGCGACGACACGTGTGGTGCAGATGGAGCCGGGGCCGATACCGACCTTGACCGCGTCCGCGCCTGCCGAGATGAGATCCCGCGCCGCTTCTCCGGTGGCGATATTGCCCGCGATGAGCTGACAGTTCGGATAGTTTTCCTTGACCTTGGCGACGCAGTTCAGAATGTTGCGGGAGTGTCCGTGCGCCGAGTCGAGTACCAGAAAGTCCGCGCCGGCATGGAGAAGCGCGCCTGCCCGTTCCACCACGTCCTTGGTCACGCCGATCGCCGCGCCGCAGAGCAGTCTACCCTGTGCGTCCTTGGCTGCGTTCGGATAACGATCCGCCTTTTCGATGTCCTTGATGGTGATCAGCCCGCGCAGATGATTCTCGCTGTCCACGATGGGGAGCTTTTCGATCTTGTGGCGGCGCAGGATCTCGCGTGCCTGCTGGAGCGTGGTGCCGACGGGTACGGTGATGAGGTTTTCCTTGGTCATCACATCGCAAATCGGCACATTGAAGTCGTCCATAAACCGTAGGTCACGGTTGGTGATGATGCCGATGAGCTTGCCCTCGTCGTCACAGATCGGCACGCCGGAGATCTTGTATTTGCCCATCAGCTCGTCGGCTTCGTAGACGTAGTTGTCGGCATGGAGAAAGAAAGGATTGGTGATAACGCCGTTCTCGCTCCGTTTTACGCGTTCGACCTGATCACACTGTGCCTCCGTGGACATATTCTTGTGGATCGTCCCGGCACCTCCCTCACGTGCCATCGCAATCGCCAGCGCGGATTCGGTGACGGTATCCATCGCCGCGCTCATTAAGGGAATGTTCAGCATAATTTTGTTCGTGAGTCTGGTTTTCAGCGAGATCTGCTGGGGGACGACCTCGCTCTTGCGCGGGATGAGGAGTACGTCGTCGAAGGTGAGTCCATCATAAGCGATCTTGCCTTCCACAAAGCGGTTCGACATAGTAACACAACCTTTCTTCCATTAAAATATTGTTTCATTCGTAGGGGATGCGGTTTTATTAGTACACCATTATACCGATTTTTCCGCTCTCTGTCAATAGCCAAAACCGACAATTTTTTCGGCGTTGGCACTTTGCTTTTCCGATTCCTGCTTCCACACCGCACGGGCCATTCCAAACAACACATTTTTGGCGCGGAATTTATGAAAAAAATGACGCAAAACCGCCGAGACGTGAAAAAAATCCTCCGTGGAAGAAAAAATGTACCGAAAAGCCCTTGATTTTGGGGAACGATTACGTTATAATAGAGAAAACAGAGCCGATTTTGCAAGGCTCGTTTAGAAATTTTTTCTGTTTCGTTTCCCGCTGCCTAAGCAGTCGGAGAAATGGCAAGGAGGAATCCTATGGCACTTCCTGTTGGTGTGCAGTTATATTCCATCCGCGACTCCGTGGAAGCCGATATGCACGCGGCTCTCGCGCAGGTCAAGGAGCTTGGTTACGATGGCGTGGAGTTTGCCGGTCTATATGGCAACAAGCCCGCCGATATTCGCGCGTGGTGTGCGGAGCTGGGGCTGAACCCGATCTCCTCTCACGTACCGCTGGACGATATGCTTGCCGACACCGAGGGTACGCTTGCCGCGTACAAGGAGATCGGCGTTCGGTTTGTGGTCGTTCCCTACGTGACCGAGGAGCGGCGTCCCGGAGCTGCGAAATTCGATGAAACGATTGCGGAAATCGCACACATCGGCAAAATCGCGGCGGATATGGGGCTGACCTTACTCTACCACAACCACGACTTTGAATTCAAGAAGGTTGACGGCGAATACGGTCTCGATATTCTCTACAAGAAGGTTCCGGCTGCCTATCTCCAGACGGAGCTGGACACCTGCTGGGTCAATGTCGGCGGAGAAAATCCGGCAGATTTCGTGCGCAAATACACGGGTCGCGCGCCGGTGGTCCATCTGAAGGACTTCCACATGAGCGGCAAGCTCCCGCAGCATCTCTACGCCCTCATCGGTCTGGACGACGATAAGCAGGACAACGAGCCCTCCACGTTCGAGTTCCGTCCGTGCGGCTGTGGTATGCAGGACATGCCCGCAATCCTTGCCGCCTCCGTAGACGCAGGTGCAAAATGGGTGATCGTCGAGCAGGATGAGCCGTCTATGGGTCTGTCCCGGATGGAATGCATCGCAAAATCCAGAGAAAATCTCCGCAAGCTCGGCTGGTAAGCCACCGGAGCCGCAAAAACAGTCGGTCGTCATCTCTCCGTGCGGCAATACCCGTGCGGCAGAGCTACATATAAAACGAATAAAACGAAAGGCGGACATTACAATGTCAGACAAAGTACTCAGCCAGTTCAAGCAGGAAGCCGTCGAAGAAAAGAAGGCTGCCGGCAAAAAGTTCAAGATCGGTATCATCGGTACCGGTTGGATCGCAGAATCCCACATCCAGAGCTACAAGAATCAGCCCGACGTAGAGATCGTTGCTGCCGCTGATCTGATCCCCGGCAAGGCGGAGAAGTTCATGGAACGCTACGGTGTTACCGGCGTACATTTCTACAAGGATCACAAGGAGCTGATCGACAACGAGCCCGATCTGGACGGCGTTTCCATCTGCACCTACAACACCCAGCACGCTGCTCCCGCCATCTACTGCATGGAGCACAACATCCCCGTACTGCTTGAGAAGCCGTTCACCGTTACCCTCGAAGAGGCAGAAGCGGTCTGCAAGGCGGAAAAGGAATCCTCCGCGTTCATCACCGTTGGCTTCCAGCCCCGTTTTGACGTGAATATGCAAGAGATCAAGAAGATCGTCGATTCCGGCGTTCTCGGCAAGATCTACTACATCCAGACCGGCGGCGGTCGTCGTCGCGGTATTCCGGGATCCACGTTCATTGAAAAGTCCACCGGCGGTATCGGCGCACTGGGCGACATCGGCTGCTACTCCCTCGATATGGTGCTCAACGCAATCGGTTATCCGAAGCCGCTGACCGTATCCGGCTACGCCTCCGACTATTTCGGCAAGAACCCGAAGTACAACGGCAAGGACGCAGACCGCTTCTCCGTAGACGATTTCGCAGCAGCGTTCGTTCGTCTTGAGGGCGGCATCATCCTCGACTTCCGTATCGCATGGGCTATGCACGTCAACACCCCGGGCGACACCATCATCTTCGGTACCGAAGGCGCGCTCCGCATCCCGTCTACCGACTGCTGGAACGGCTCCGTTGGCGGCCCGATGACCCTGTACCACGATGTAGCGGGCGTTCAGGTTGACACCGTGATCCCGATCCTCAACAACACCAAGGGCGGTCTGTTCGATCAGAAGATCCGTTCCTTCCTCGACGCCATCGCGACCAACGGTCCGGCACCGGTTCCGCCGTCTCAGCTCCTGTACAACCAGGCGATCATCGATGGTATCAACAAGTCCAACGCGTGCGGTCACGAAATCGAAATCAAATTTGC
>USGH01000053.1 GCA_900554225.1 uncultured Eubacteriales bacterium
CTCCGCAGAGTCCTTCTTCCTCGTCCTTTGGTGCGCCGCAAGGCAACAATAAAATCTACACGTATGACGTGGTATTCTCTACTGGTGAAGCCAGAATAAACAATCAAAGCCCAACGCCGATTCCTTATAAAATAACAAAGGATATAAGCCAAACGCAGGTTGATAAGCAGACCGCAAGTCAGACAGGCAAAAGAAATCCGCCGACTGCAAGTCAAACCACCGAACAAGTTCGGTGAGCCGTACTGCAAGTACGTGCAAGCCGCGCGGCGCGGTACTGGATGCCACGGCATCCTCGTACCTGCCGCGCCATAACGTGACTGCAAGTCACAAACATAGGGCGCGGGACAAGTCCCGCAGCATCATCCCTCCCCGGCGGTGAGCCGAATCAGCAGCTCCCGATCGTCGTCGGCGGCGGCTTTGTTCCGGCGGAGCGCACCACACTTCCGGCACCGATGCGTGATCACAAACCCCTTTTTCGGATCCGGATCGGCGCGGATCGGATCCAGTATCCCCCCGCAGTCCGCCGCACGGTCGCCCGGATTCACGTCCACGTGGAGCGAGCACAGACAGTACGGACAGTGGTTCCGGGAGCTGTAGCCGAGCGGCGGTACCTCTCTCCCGCAGTTTGCACACACAAAGCCGCTGTCGTTCTTGGTAAATCGTTTCGTTTCCATGTGATCTGTTTTTCCCCCCTGCCAAATCCATGCCCGTCCAAAGCGGGATGGAGCGCGCTGCCACGCCGTTTTCCATACGCCCGCTCATTCATCCGGGAACCGCAGCGTGATCGTCTCGCCGTCCCTTGCCAGATGCGCCTGCGGATACAGCTTCGTGACCTGCGCCGCGTAGTCCTGCGGATTCGGGAGAGACGGACTGTAATGCGTGAGCCACAGGCGCGTTGGATTCGCTTCCCTTGCGATCCGGCACGCCTCCGGGATCGTCATGTGGCACGTCTCCCGCGCGCGGTTTTCCTTTGCGTCCTCCGCGAACATCCCCTCTAAAATCGCCAGATCCGCCTCCGTCGCCATCCAGCCGATCATCTCCGTCGGGCGCGTATCCGTGGCGTATGTGACGTGCAGACCGCGCCGTACCTCCCCCAGCACCATGTCCGGCGTATACGTCACCCCGTCCAGGTCTGCCGTTTCTCCGTTCTGGAGCGTGCGCCACACCTGCATCGGTACGCCGTTTTGCTCCGCCTTTTCCCGGTCAAACCGCCCGCCCCGCCGCAATCGGAAATCGTATCCAAGGCAGGCACAGGTGTGATGGACCGCGAACGCCGTGACGTCTACGCCGCGATAGGACAGCGTACTCATGTCCGATAGCGGTACGCATTCCACGGCAAACGGCAGCTCCTGCGCGATCACACAGAGCGACCGCACGATCTCGCCGACCCCCGCAGGGCCGCAGATCCGTACCTTTTCGCGCCGCCCCTCGTTCCCCATCGTGAGTAATAACCCCGGCAGCCCCGCCACATGATCCGCGTGGAAGTGCGTGAGCAGGATCAGCCCGATCTTTGCAAGCGAAAACCCCGCCTTTTTCACCGCGATCTGGGTCCCCTCGCCGCAATCGATGAGGATCCCACACCCGTCTACGCGCATATAGGCGCAGGATAGATGACGGTCGGCGCGCGGTGTGGTTCCGCCGGTTCCGGGAAGTGCGATGTCAAGCATACAGTGGGACTCCTTTTCCGTGCAGCATCTTTTCGTTTCGCGTATGCCGCTTCTCTCCTTTATTATACCATATTCCCGCATGGTTTTCAATATCCAATCTGCCCCGGAAGAAATCCCGTTTTCCCCTTGTAATTCGACAAAATCTGTGCTATACTATTGTCAGTATCCGCCATACCGGGAGGTATCGTATGTTCCATTGGAATCAAAGATGCGCGGCAGGATTTCTGGCACTGTCCTTCCTTTGCGCCGCCCTGTCCGCCTGTGCCAAACACCCCGTAAAGCCCTCGCAAAACGGCGTGGGACGCACACAGATCACGGCAAACAACTCTGCCGCAGCGGAATCGTCAGACGAGAGCGGCGCGACCACTCCGTCCGATACAGCAGCCGCAAACCAAACAACCACAACCGATACCACCGTCGGCGGCGAACCCTCGTACAGGATCGAAAACGGTAAGTATGTTTATACCATCCCCGCCCCCGACCGCAGCGGGCTGTCCGATCTCTCCGACGTCAACAGCCTCTCCCGCGCCCTCTTTTCCGACAGCGGCAACGCCACCTCGTGGTACCCCGGCAAGACGGAACGCAATCTGTCCACAGGAGAGGTCACGTATAAGTGGGATCGCGCACAGGATACCCTCGACCTGCTCGACAAATACGGCGCGATCTACAGACGGCATACCGATGAAAACGTCGTCTATTTCACCTTCGACTGCGGCTACGAAAACGGCTGGACGGAACCGATCCTCGACGTGCTCAAGGAGAAAAACGTCCCCGGTATGTTCTTCCTCGTCGGCCATTACGTCGATACCGCCGAGGATGTCATCCGCCGCATGATCGATGAGGGACACCTGCTCGGCAATCACACCAATAACCACCCAGATCTCACTACCGTGGACGCGCAGACCTTTGTCAAGGAGCTTACCGATCTGGAGGATAAGGTCAAGGCGAAATTCCCCGACGCGCCCCCCATGCGCTATATGCGCCCCCCGGAAGGCGCCTGCAACGAATGGAGCCTCGCTATGGCCAAAAAGATGGACTATACCACCGTCCTCTGGTCGTGGGGCCACCATGACTGGGTCGAAAACGATCAGCCCGATCCCGCCTCCGCCCTCGAAAAGGCAAAGCAGGGCCTCCACCCCGGCGCCGTCTACCTCTTCCATTGCGTCGGCAGTACCAACCCCGCCATCCTCGGTGACCTCATCGACTATATCCGCGCCCAAGGCTACGAAATCCACCCCCTGTGCGACTAAAATAAACCCATACCAAACAAAAAGCTGTTACCCACCCCGGATAACAGCTTTTTTTCATTGAAAACAAGAGTACGAAAAGCCCAAAGCAACAGATCCGCAAGAACCAAATCCATTCCCATCCAGTATAAAGTTCTTGCTCAAGAAGGAATCTACGTTGTTCCTTTGACCTTCTTTCTGGCTTCACCAGGGGAGAATACCACGTCATACGTGTAGATTTCATTGTTGCCTTGCGGCGCACCAGAGGACAAAGGAGATGGACTCTGCGGGAGTCCCTCTCCTCTATCCTCTGGACTCTAACTCCTCACCCTGGGGTTATCCGCTGCGGCGGGGCATTACTGCTGCCGCGGGCTTATACCAATTCAGGTAGCCGGTGTCCGGTGCTGTTGTTACTCGCCAGTTCCGAATGTAGTTTGGCTATCTGTGTTCGGCTCTGTATCGTTCGCGTTTCAGTCGGGTTTTTGGGTTGTGGTCGTTCGTTTTTCATTATTGGGGGGAGGGGCTGTTCGTTCCTGCGGTTACGTGGGGTTTTGCTATGGTCTATCGTTGGATTTGCGCTGACCGCGAATGGAGCGTCAATATGGCGGATAACGGGGAGGAGAACCTGTAAATTTCGTTCCATCCCCAATATGGTACGGTTTGCTACCATTATATAGGAAACTATATCCCGCAGTCGCATCCAATAGACGGCGGATGACTCCTTACTAATGACCGCAGTCTCTCCCCGTAGAAGGCGGATGACCCTCGTCAGCCGCTCGCGAACGATCTACGTAGGGAACGGACGGAACCACATTGGGAAGCAATCGGACTTGCACAAACTATATCCATATCCATCCCCATATAAAAGTTTTGCGGAGCTTTTTCAAAAGCGACCGTTCCCCTCGTTCCCTCGTCCACTCATCCCCAAAATAAACTCAAGTCTCAGCAGGCTCCGCAGCCCGTACAATGATGCCGTTTTCGAAGTAACCCGTGTATTCGCGCCCCGTGGGCCAGGTGTAGGTGCCGTAGCCGGACATCATGTTGTTCTGGAACTCGCCGATGTATTGCTCCCCGTTCGACCACGTGTAGGTTCCCTTGCCGCTGCGCTCGTCCGCTACAAACTGCCCCTCGTATACGTCCCCGTTCGCATAGGTGTAGATCCCGGAGCCTTCCTTCAGATCGTTCACGTAGGTCCCAATGTAGGCGTCCCCCTCCGCAAAGCGATATTCCCCGGAGCCGTTCTTCTGATTGTTCGAAAACGACCCCGTGTACGTCGAGCCGTCCGCAAAGGTGTACGTTCCCGCACCCTCCTTTACCCCGTTCGCAAAGGAGCCCTCGTAAACATCCCCGTTGACATAGGTGTACGTCCCTTCGCCCGAGATCAGATCCCCCACGAACGTCCCTTCATATACGTCTCCGTTCGCATAGAGCATCTTCCCGCGCCCCTCCTTCAGGAGATTCCGGTTCAGCTCCCCCTCGTATACGTCCCCGTTCGAGTACGCGATCTGGTTCCGATCCAGATTCACCTCCGCGGATATGCCGTCCGAATAGATGATCCGCCCCTTGTACGGATAGCCCTCGTCGTCCACCATCCCCAGAAATTTCACATAGGACGTGTCCGAAATGCGCACCTGAATGTACCGCACGCCCATGAAATAGACGGCGGCGAATATGCCGATGAGACAGAGCAGCGCACACAGCAGGATCGTGAGCATAACGGCACCGAAGCTCCGGCGGCGATGCCTTTTCTGCGGCTTTTGCGGCCTCTGCGGCCTGCGCTGTGGTGTACGATAGTCTTGCATAAGCGATAACTCCCAATCGTGATTTGCCGGACAGACTCCCCCCCGGCGTTCTATCTATGGTTCACGCCGCCTTTCCCGGAGCCCGCGCCCCCACCTGTATGCGTGTCCGGCACAGAATAGCCCCTTCGCGGCGTTTTTGGATTCTACCTTATCTCTTCCCCTGCGGCAATGCGCGTCAGAGCGTCCCCAGAAAATTGTCCAGCATGGTCAAAAGCTCCGGCAGCACGAACTGCGCCGCAATCGCCGCCACGGTCAGCAGCACCGCGGCAAGGATCAGCGTCCGGATCGGCGTTTTGCCATTCTCGTACCGCAGCTGTGCCGGCGCGCGCTTTTCCTCCGGCAGATAAAAGCCCGTCTCCCGGACCGATCTGCCCTCTTCCCCGGCGACCGCGACCATCTTGCGCAGTGCTTTTCCCGGCTTCAGCGCGCCCTTCAGATACCACTTTCCCCGGATCTCCATTTTGTCCAGGGAAACCGCCTTCTCCGCAGCGTCCGCACCCGTGTCCCGCAGTGCCCTCACAAACCCGGAGCAGTAGTACTTGTCGAAGGTCGCCAGGATCGAGCCGATGAGCAGCCCCGCGTACAGGATCCAGATGAGCAGCGTCATCGTCGTTCCGCCCTTCGGCAGGTTCAGATGTTCAAAATAGTATACCTGTAATCCCATGATCGTGCGCCTCCTTTACTCATACCTCATCGAGAAACGCGTCCCCGGCAAGGCTCCGCAGCAGCTCCTCCAGATCCTCATTGTCCCGGTATTCCAGCTGCAAAACCTTCTTATTCCGCGTCTCCGTGATCTTCACGCGCCGTCCCGTAGCCGAGGTGAACCGATTTTCCAGCGACGCAAAATAATCCACGACCACTTCCCCGGCTCCCGCATCGTCCTCTATCGCGTCCCTCTGCTGCGTGTACAGGCGATTCAGCTTCTTCACCAGCGATTCCAGCTCCCGGACGGACAGCGCACTCTGCACACATTTCCGCGCCACGTCCCCGATCTGTCCCTTGTCCAAAAGACCAAGGAGCGTTCTCGCGTGACCGGCAGACAGCGTCCCGTCCGTCACCAGCTTCACCGCGTCCTCCGGCAGATCGAGCAGCCGCAGCACATTTGCCACCGCACTCCGCGACCGTCCGATGGAACCGGCGACCTGCTCCTGGCTCAGCCCATATTCGTCCATGAGCTTCCGGATCGCCGCCGCTTCCTCATACGGATTCAGATCCTCCCGCTGCAAATTCTCGATCAGGGCATATTTCGCCGCCGCTTCGTCGTCCGCCTCCAGCACCAGTGCCGGGATCTCGGACAAGCCCGCAAGACGCGCCGCACGGAACCGCCGTTCTCCCGCAATGATCTCGTACCGCTCTCCCGTCTCGCGCACCAGAATCGGCTGAAGGATCCCGTTCGCGGCGATGGAATCCGCCAGCTGCGACAACGCTTCCGCATCAAAATTCCTACGCGGCTGATCGGCTTTCGGATCGATCTCCGCCATGCGCAGGGTGCGTACCCCGCTGCCCGTCTCCTCCTCTACGGCATTGTCCACAAAAATGGAATCGAGTCCGCGCCCGAGTCCCTTCATTTTCCCCATAGTATTCCCCATTCTCCTTCCACAATCCGTTCTCTCAGATCCCGATCCGCGCAAGCAGCTCCTTTGTCGCCTCGGCATACGCACGGGAGCCCTTATTATAGGGATCGTACAGCACCCCCGGCACACCATAACTCGGTGCCTCCGTCAGCTTCACGCTGCGCGGGATCGGCGTGGGAAACAGCTTGTCCGCGTAGTATTTCTTGATTTCGTCCAGCACCTGTACCGACAGGTTCAGGCGTGCGTTGTACATGGTGACGAGGATTCCGAGAATGCACAGCGACGGATTGTACAGTTTTTTCACCTTGCGGATCGTCAGCATGAGCTGCGTCAATCCCTCCAGGGCATAATACTCACACTGCATCGGGATCACAACCCCGTTTGCCGCGTTCAGGGCGTTGACGGTCAACAGACTGAGCGACGGCGGACAATCGATGAAACAGAGGTCATACCCTTCCGCGGTGGCGAGGAACCGTTTCATTGCCTCCTCCCGCGCCTCCATATCCATCAGCTCAAATTCCGCGCCTGCCAGTGCGATCTGCGAAGGGATCACGGACAGTCCCGCAACGGAGGTCTCGATGGTACACGCGGCGGCATCCCGTTCTCCGAGGATCCCGTCGTACACGGAGTATTTTACCGTTTTTTTCGCAATCCCCAAGCCGGATGTGGTGTTCCCCTGCGGATCGCAATCGACGAGCAGGACCCTTTTGCCGCTTGCCGCACATCCCGCCGCCATATTCACGCAGGACGTGGTTTTCCCGACCCCGCCCTTCTGATTTGCAAACGCCACCGTATACATCGCGCACCTCCCGCATGATAGTAGTACCTTTATTATAAACCATACCGCATGGAAAGTCAACGGGGAAACTGTAAATTCACTGGAAATCGCCCCAATGACAAAATGTTTCACGTGAAACAGCCGGGATACGACAATGTTTCACGTGAAACACGGAGAATCTTGCGCGATTTCGGTTTTTGGCGGGAATAAGCGGTCTATTTCAGACGACGGCGGGTTCGGTGCGCTTGGCAGGCGGATTTTCCCGTTTTGGCAGGAGGATCTCGATCAGGGTACCCTCCGGGATCTCGCGCCGGGAGCTGGACACCGGAATGCCGCACTTCTTGATCACATCCACGGCGTGGTCGATGGAGTTGTAGAACAGGCGGATGTCCTTTACGATGATCTTCTGGCGGATCTCCGGCGGCGCGGTCTGCACTCTCCGTTCGGCGGCGCACAGGATCGATTCCACGTATTCCTCCGCAGACGCGACATTGAGCTGTCGTTCGGCAAAGATCTTCAGCACCTGCATCCGTTCCCCCTCGTCCTGGATCCGCAGCACGGCGCGGGCATGGCGTTCGGTCAATCCGTTCTGGAGGATCCATTCCTGCTCGGCGGCGGTCAACCGGAGCAGGCGCAGCTTATTCGCCACATAGGACTGGCTGACAGACAACCGCTTGGCACACGTATCCTGCGTGATCCCGGCAAGCGCGATGAGGGAACGGATCGCGAACGCCTCCTCAAAGAAATTGAGATCCTCCCGGTGCAGGTTTTCAATGATGGCGAGTACGGCGGCGTCCGTCTGTGTGGCTTCGATGGCGATGGCAGGCAGTGTCGTAAGCCCGCACATTTTCGCGGCGCGGAGCCGTCTCTCTCCGGCGATCAGGGACCATTCCCGTTCTCCGTCCGGACGACACGGCAGGCTGCGCACGAGTACCGGCTCGATCACACCGTGCCGCGCAATGCTGTCCGCGAGAGACGCCAATGCCGCATCCGGGACGATCCGCCGCACACGATCCTCCCCGACCCGGATATGCGTGATCTCGATCTCCCGCACGACCTTTTTGAACTCCTCTACTTTTTTGAAAAACATCCTTGTCCTCCATTTCCGTTCGTAATGTGTCGGATGCGCCACGTCTGTACAGCCTGTGCTGCAATAGCGCGCCGCGCCGCTCTTTCGCTGTGTATTGTACCACATCTCCCCCGCAATATCGCACGAACGATGGTGCCAGATTCGGACGGAGCGCACGGAAAAGGGTGTGGAAATGGGGAAATGGCGGTGGGAATCGGGAGAGATGGGCGTGGGAAAAGACAGAAACGTGAAGTTGCACAAAGGGAATGCCGTGAAATTGTGGGTTTTCTCCAAAAATGCAGGTTACAATTGTCACGATAGAGCCAAATCCCTTGACGCACGGGTATGAATATGCTATACTGAATAAAATACAGTACGGTCGGTGCATCTGGCGGCGGATAAGGAATCTGCGTTTGGCTTATGGGGATTGTATTGGCTTCACCAATGCGGAATACCACATCGTATGTGTAGATTTTATTTGCTCCTCGCGGGGGCGGCTAAGGAATCTGCGTTGTTCTTGTGTCGTTTATCTTGGCTTCACCAATGGAGAATACCACATCGTATGTGTAGATTTTATTTACTCCTCGCGGGGCGGTTGGAAAGAGACAGGGGATTTCGATCCCCTATCCCTCTCCAACACCTCTCCTGACCCCTTTGGGGGATCCGCTGCGGCGGGGAAATGTTTGCTGCCGCGGTTGACAGGGATTTAGTCAGCTTGTATCCGGTGCAGACTGTTCATCGCCACTTCGATATATCGTTTGGGGGAATTGTGTTCGGGCTGAAGTCGCTTGCGTTTCAGTAGATTTCGGTAGGCATATGTCTTTCGTTTTTCATTGGTGGTGGGATAGATTTGTTCATTCCTGCGGCTACTGTAGGTTTTGCTATGGTCTATCGTTGGGATTACCGCTGACCGCGCCATTTCAACAATTTCGTTGGATACGAGCCCATTTCACCAATTGCGCCGGGTGGAGGAATATCGTAAAAAGCGCGTTCGTGCGGCTGAAACTGCAAGAAAACGGGTATCCCATACAGTATAAACCTCTAACGATGTACGTATCCAACACCGGTATCAGCAAAAATGAACGACCCACCCGCGGTCAGCGCAAATCCTACGAAAGACCATTGCAAAACTTACCGTAGCCGCAGGCACGAACAGTCCCTCCCCCCAATAATGAAAAACGTGCGATACAAGCTGGGCAACCCCACTGAAACGCGAACGATACCAGCCCGAACACAGAAAGCAAAACCATATTCGGAACTGGGGATTATCGACCTGCACCGGATACAAGCTGACTATATCCCTGTCAACCGCGGCAGCCAATATGCCCCGCCGCAGCGGATTCCCCGGGTGGATGAGGTGGAGTCCACTGAACCACGCAAGCGTGGTTCCATGGCGAAGGAGGGCTCCGCAGAGTCCTTCTTCCTCGTCCTTTGGTGCGCCGCAAGGCAACAATTAAATCTACACGTATGACGTGGTATTCTCCCCTGGTGAAGCCAGAATAAAAACCATAAGCAAAATGCAGCTACCTTATAAAATAACAAAGGATATAAGCCAAACGCAGTTTGGTAGGCAAACGCAGTTTGGTAGGCAAACGCAGTTTGGTAGGCAGACTGCAAGTCGTAAATAGCCGTACTGCAAGTACGTGCAAGCCGCGCGGAACGGTACCTGCCGCGCAATCCATCGAACCTGTTCGGTAGAAGGAGCATCATCCATCATGCATACAGTACATCTATTCAATCCGGCGGCGGGCGCGGGTCGCAGATTCGCGGCGGTCCGTGCGCAGGCGGAGAAAACCGGTGAGAAAATCTACGTCACCGAGGACAGCGGCCATGCCGAACGGCTCTGTGCTTCCCTCTGCCGGGACGATCCGCATATCCATATCATCGTGTACGGCGGGGATGGAACCGTCCATGAGGCCGTCAACGGGATCATGGCGTCCGGGCATGGCGATACCGCGTCGTTTACCGTCGTACCGTCCGGCAGCGGCAACGATTTCTCCGCCTGCGTCAACGGCTGCGCCGGCTTTGCCCCCGGATTCCATAAGCTCGACCTCGTGCGCGTCACCGATCCGGACGGGAACTGCCGCCATTTCGCCAACAGCCTCAATATGGGCTTCGACTGCGACGTCGTCCGGGAGGCGGATTCCCTCAAGCATAAGCGCGGTCTGTCCGGCAGTACGGCGTATATCGCGGGGGTGATCCGCGTCCTCGCACGCAAAAAGCCCGTGCCGCTCTCCCTCACCCTCTACGGCTGCAAACCGTTCGGCGCGGATACCGACGCGGCAGAACCCGTCACGCTCCGGGAGGACGGTCTGCTCTGCGCCTGTGCCAACGGTCCGTTCTGCGGCGGCGGCTTCAAGGGCGCACCCCTCTGTGACCTCACCGACGGCTACATGGACGTGCTGTTCGTGAAAAATATCTCCCGCACCCGCTTTGTCTCCATGGTCGGCGGCTACCACAACGGCACCTACATCGACCAAAGCGGCACCCTGAAGCCATCGTTCGCGAAGATCCTCTCCTACCACCAGTGCAAAAAAGCCGTGCTCTCCTCCCCCGCCTACTATTGCCTGGACGGCGAGATCCACACCCCCGCCCAATCGCTCACCGTGGAGGTCCTCCCCCACGCCGTGCAGTATCTGACCCTGTAATCGCCGCCTGCCCACTATCCAAATCGAGGTACACCACTATGCCAGAAAAGAAAATCGAAGTCCAAAACGTCACCATCGCCTACGACGGAGCGGCGGTCATCCGCAGTCTCACGTTTGCCGTGGACGCGGGCGATTACCTCTGCGTCGTCGGCGAGAACGGCAGCGGCAAATCCACCCTCGTCAAGGCACTGGTCGGCGTTCTCAAGCCGCAGTCCGGGGAGATCCGGCGGTATTGCCCCATCGGCTACCTCCCGCAGCAGTCCGAGATCCAGCGCGATTTTCCCGCGTCCGTGTGGGAGGTCGTCCTCTCCGGCAATCTCATGCGCGAGGGATTCCGGCTCGGCTTCGGCTATGGCGCGGCTTCCAGAAAACGAGCGGAGGAGGCAATGCGGCGGCTCGATATTCTGTCCCTGCGCGACCGGTCGTACAACACGCTCTCCGGCGGTCAGCAGCAGCGGGTCCTTCTCTCTCGCGCGCTCTGTGCCTCCGAGGAGCTGCTGATCCTCGACGAACCGGTCACCGGTCTGGATCCGGAAGCCACGCGCGAAATGTACGCCTGCATCCGCAATCTGCACCGGGAGGGCTGCGCGATCCTGACCGTCACCCACGATGTGGAGGCGGCACTGGACGAGGCGGAGCATATTCTGTGTCTGTGTCAGCGGCATCCGGCACCCAGAACCCATGCGGCACCCTTCTACGGGACTGCCGACGCGTACCGCGCCTTTTTAGAGCACGGGTGCGACTGTCACGGCACGCACGACACCTTATAAGGCGGGACTTTGTCCCGCCGCCTGACCGAACTTGTTCGGTGGTTTTTCTGACTTGCAGTCGGCTTATCAAACTGCGTTCGGCTTATATCCTTTGTTATTTTATAAGGAAACTGCGTTTGGCTTATGTCGTTTCTTTTGGCTTTCTTCCATGAGGAATACCTCATCGCTTCTGTAGATTTTATTGTTGCCTTGCGGCGCACCAGAGGACAAAGGAGATGGACTCTGCGGAGCCCCTCTCCTCTATCCTCTGGACTCTAACTCCTCACCCCGGGGTGTCCGCTGCGGCGGGGCATATCTGCTGCCGCGGTTGACAGGGATATAGTCAGCTTGTATCCGGTGCTGTCGTTACTCCCCAGTTCCGAATTTTATTTGGCTATCTGTGTTCGGGCTGGTATCGTTCGCGTTTCAGTTGGGTTGTTGGGCTTATGTCGTTCGTTTTTCATTATTGGGGGGAGGGGCTGTTTGTTTGTGCGGCTACGGTAGGTTTGGCTATGGTCTATAGTTGGATTTGCGCTGACCGCGATTGGGGCGTTTGTTTTGGTTGGTAACGGTAGGGGATGGTCTGTATCGTTAGTAGCTTAGGCTGTATTAAAAACTGGATAACCGGTGTGGGATGACCTGTATTGTTAGTAGCTTAGACTGTATGGGACAC